>CAJJOO010000062.1 GCA_905193395.1 uncultured Porphyromonadaceae bacterium | reverse complement strand
TCAATCCACGTACCTTTTTGTCAGCGGTTGGTAGGCGTCGATGCGGCGGTCGCGCAGGAAGGGCCACCAGCGGCGCACCTGTTCGCTGCGGCCGAGGTCGACAGTTACTACGGCGGTCGCTTCCCGGTCGGCCGGAGCGTGGTAGAGGAATTCGCCCTGAGGACCGGCGACGAACGAGTTGCCCCAGAACTGGATGCCGTTTGTGGCGCCCGAGGGGTCGGGTTCGTGTCCCACAACGGGCAGGCCATTGGCTACGGCATGGGCGCGCTGGATTGTTAGCCAGGCGTTGAGTTGGCGCTCCTGTTCGTCGGGCGCATCGGACGATTCCCAACCGATGGCGGTAGGGTAAATGAGCATCTGAGCGCCGCTCAGGGCCATGATGCGTGCTGCTTCCGGGTACCATTGGTCCCAGCAGACAAGAACGCCGAGACGCCCGAGGGATGTGTCGACGGGCCGGAATCCGAGGTCGCCGGGGGTGAAATAGAATTTCTCGTAATACGCCGGGTCGTCGGGAATGTGCATTTTGCGATATTTGCCGGCCAGGCTTCCGTCGGTGTCGAACACAAGGGCCGTGTTGTGGTAGAGTCCCGGGGCGCGCCGTTCGAAAACTGAGGTTACCAGCACGATTCCGTTTTGGTGGGCCAGTTCGGCGTAGGCCTGTATGTAGGGGCTGTCGGCGCCGACGGCCAGGTTGCAGTTGTCCACGTCCTCGGTCTGGCAGAAATAGAGCGAGTCGTGAAGTTCCTGGTTCACGACGAGTTGTGCGCCCTGACGGGCGAGTTCTGTTATTTTTTCGGCCAGACGGCGGCGGTTGTCAGCGACGTCGGCGGTGTTGTGCTGCTGGATGATTCCAACTTTTATGGTCTTGTTCATATCGGTAAAGTTCCGGGCAGCAGTTGCATTGTGGCGCAGTGCAATGACCCGTGCTGCCGGATGAGGGGCCGGCAGTCTATTTTTTCAATTGTATGGTTGGTGAAAGCGACGCGGAGGGTCATTTCGGCCAGGGTGTCCTTGCGGGGCTGGCCGTAAACGGGCATCAGGACGGCGTCGTTCAGGACAAGGAAATTGGCATAGGTGGCTGGGAGGCGCAGGCCGTCTTCGTCGTATATGGGGTGGGGGAGAGGGAGTTCGATCAGGTTGTATGGCTGTCCCGCGGGCGTGCGCATCTCGCGGAGTTGGCGGTGCATTTCTTCTAGCGCGGGCGTCTGCGAGTCGGGCGTGCCGTCGTGGGTCGCTGCCGTATATAATATAGTGTCGTCCGGGGCCAGGCGTGCCAGGGTGTCGATGTGTCCGTCGGTATCGTCGCCTTCCAGGGCGCCGTAGTCGAGCCAGAGGACGTGCCGCGCGCCTAGGGTGTCGGCAAGCATGCGTTCCACATCGGCCTTGCCGTTGAATTGCGGGTTGCGGGTGGGGGTGAGCAGGCAGTGGGACGTGGTGAGGATTGTCCCGCGGCCGTCGCTTTCGATGGAGCCGCCTTCGAGGATAATGTGGTTGAGGTCGCGTACGGTGCCTCGGAGCAGGCCGCGCGAAATCAGTCCGGCTGTGACGGCATTATCGCGGCTGTGGCCGAATTTCCCGCCCCAGGCGTTGAACCCGAAATCGTTCAGAACGGGACGTCCGGCGGCATCAAGGGGGGGTATCACGCCGTAGTCGCGCGTCCAGGTGTCGTCGGTCGGGATGTCGCAGAACAGGATTCTGTCTGCGGGAATGTCGGCCAGGGCGCGGCGTGCGTCCGAGCAATCCGGGGCAATGATTACGGCAACGGCATGCCGGGCCACGGCCCGGGCCAGGTCGACGTAGCATCGGCGGATGTCGTCGAGCATGTATGCCCAGTCCGTATCTTCGTGTGGCCAGGCGAGGAGGACTCCGGCGGCCGGTTCCCATTCAGCGGGCAGGCGCAGGGGACGCATAGATTCAGGCATTGTCGTCGTCATAGTCGCTGAGGCTGTCCCACACTTCGTTTCGGTCGGCGAGGTATTCCTCGCAAAAATCCGTGAATCCGTGCTTTTCGGTGTTGCCGACCTGATGGCACCACTGTCTGTAGAGAGCGTGGAGGTCATCATCGTCGGCAATGGCACGTTTGAATTCTGCCTCGGCTATATCAATGCTGTGACTTTCCTCCAGGAGGGAGATGAAATATTCGGTGATGTCTTCCATAACGTTTCGTGGTATTGTGGCGACAAAAATAATACAATCCGCAACAAATAATGCACATTATGTTGTTATTTTTCGTTAAATCGCGCCATGGCGAACGGGAATCGGGTCCGGCGGGGTGCGAGTCGTATAAACAATAACCGCCGGGGCGGCGTTGTAATTGAGAACCAAATAAATTCGGGAACTATGAGACTATTCAAAAAAACAGGAATTCTGTCGGTTGCCCTGTTGTCACTGATACTGGCATCGTGCAGCCCGTTCACACTGGTGAACAGCGAGACATATAACGATGCCGACCTGGCTTCGTACAAGACTTTTCATATCGTCTCGCCGGCCGACGGGGAGTTGCCACCGGGCATGCAGATGGTGACTTACTATAACATCGCCGCCGCCATCCGCGAGCAGATGCTGATGCGCGGTTTCACCGAGGACCCGTCTTCGCCGCTGCTGATTAACATCGGTCTGACCGTACACCGCGAAATCGAGACCGAACCAGCCCTTCCGCCCGGTTACGTTCCCTACACCGGACCGTATTACAACGGTTTCTATCCCCATTTCATGTATCCGCGCAGTTACTACTGGGACAGTTATTATGCCAACGCCCGTGTAATCACCGGAATATACAAGGAGGGCGTCCTGACGATGGATATGGTGAATATCGTCACCAAGGGTCCACTGTTCTCGGCATCGGTTGCCACGATACTTGAAAACGGCAACGCGCAGTTCCGCAACCTTCAGGGCATAGCCGAGGCTGTGAACACACTGTTCTCGCAGTTCCCGGTGCCACTTGAGCCGCAGTATCGCACGCGCAAGTAACGTTAGCCATTAAAAATTTACATCGAAGGCGGCTCCGCACTGATTGCGGAGCCGCCTTCTGCGTAAGGTCAAACCCTGACGGGGCGGGGAGTTATTTTACGTATACCTTGGAAATGGTGTTGCCGCGGCGAACGATGTAGATACCGTTCTCGGGATTGGCGACGGGCATGCCCTGGAGGTTGTAGTATTCGGCGGGAGCCTGAGTGTCGGCTTTGATGTCGCTAACACCACTGAGGTTCTTGGACATGAACATGACGCTGCCGTCTTTACCGGCACCTTCGGGGAGGCTGAGTTTGATAGTGCCGTTGTATTCATTGTCGAAAATGATGTTGTTGGAACCGGCGTGGTGGATTGCTATGTTTTCATCGACGGGAGCAGAAAGAGTGGCACGTGCAATTGAATTCAGACCATAGTTGATGCCTTCGTTCCATTCGGCTTCACCGGTTGCGTTTACACCGGCCAGTTTGAATTCGCTGCCGGCGGGAATCACGGCCTTGGTGTCGAGTTGGTAATTGATGCCGTCTTCGGAAACGAACATCCAGTCGTCATTGATGGCCCAGTTGTTTACACCCCCCACCAGATAGATGCGATACGGGGTGTAAGTGGCGGAAAGGGTCTTGTTGTTTAGGTCGAGAACGAAAGTATATTCGCCTTGCTGAGTGTTGTGGATATTTCCGCCTGAGACGGTTTCTTCAATATCGCCGGTGTAAGTAAATTCGCTGTTCCAACCCATCCATGTCTGTTCGGAACCGATACGGAAGCCGAAAGCGCCGGGGAGTACGTTGGCTGTGAGAGAATAGGTTGCCGTGGCCTTGTCGTAAATCATAGGAACATTGGCCCATGCTTCTTTTGCAGCCCAAAGGTCGCCACTCATAAGGACAGTTGTTGCAGCCTGCGGAGCCTTTACGGATAGGGTGGAGGTTTCGGGATTGAATATAAATTCTACTTCGCCTTCAACGTTGAGTTTTAAGTTGTCGGTGCCTTCTGTTACAATGCCTTCTTCGGCATCGATAGTCAGATTGCCTTTGCCGAACCAGTCGAGTTGCGTTTCGATACCGTATTTTTGATCGAAGGCGCGGATACCGAATTCGCCGGCTTTGACTTCTGTGATGAGGCTCCATGTGCCGTCGTCGTTCTTGGTCATTGCCATGGGCTGCCAGTCAGTGCCGAAAAGTTGGCCGTGGATGGCGTAGGAGTAGGTGTACTCAACATCACCTTGGCGGGTAACTGTCATTGTGGACATGTCTTCCTTAACTTTGAAAGTGTAGACACTGTTGCTCTGAGGAACATTGAGGTTCTGGTTGTTGTATCGGTTTCCTTTAATGAGATTCAGTTCCTGGTCGAGGGTGATTGTTACACCATAGCCGAGGCTGTAAGTCTGGTCGTTGTAAGTGTCCCAGCCGCCTTTTGCGGTAGACATCTTGAAATTGGTGTCCTTGGCGAATGTGAGTTCGAAGTTGTAGACGCCATCTACTGCTTCAACTTCCATAGGGGACTCGGGAGTCCATCCGAGCCCCAGGGCTGTACCGGTGAGATACAGGGTAGCGTTGGCGCTGAAAGCCGTCACGGCCGCCATTGCTAAAAAGTAAAGTTTTTTCATAGCAATTAATTTTGAATAATGTTGGATTGATGATATCAGATTGTAAGTATTCTCTTCTCTGCGGTGAAAAGTCGGCTGCAAAGTTAAAACCAAATATCCGTTTGTTTAAGTTAAAATAAATTTAATCAAATTAAAATATGTATAATGACTTCAGGACCGGGGGTTATCAATCACAGCAACAGTCCATTTGTTTTTCCTTGACAGGCAATGCCTATGTTAAAAATGGGCCATTAAATTGTACGCGGATTGAAAAAAATATGCTACCTTTGCCTGCGGTTTGACACCGGTGCCATGAAAAACGCAAGCACTATTGTCGTACAACAACGAATCTATACATTCTAATTCAAAGATAACCATCAAGTTATGGCAGAAAACAAAGAAAAACTGTTTGACCTGTTTCCCGGCGTGTCCTACGACGAATGGCGCGCCAAGGTGGAAACCGACCTCAAAGGGGCCGATTTCAACAAGAAACTGGTGTGGCGCACCAATGAAGGCTTCAATGTGCAGCCCATTTATCGCGCCGAAGACATTGCCGACCTCAAGACCACAGACTCGCTTCCCGGCGAATATCCCTATGTGAGAGGTACACGCACAGACAACGACTGGCTGACCCGCCAGGAAATAATTGCCTGCGACGCCGCCGAGGCCAACAAGAAGGCAAAGGAAGTCCTTACCAAGGGAATCACATCGCTCGGCTTCAAGGTCGACGACCCCTCGGAGGCCGCAGTAGCCGCCCTGCTCGAAGGCATCGATCTGGAAAAGGTTGAAGTCAATTTCAACTGCTGCCCACGCAAGGCAACCGAACTCACGGAAAATCTCGTAAAGTATCTCAACGCAAAAGGCGTGGCCGACAAATTTCACGGCTCCGTCGGCTATAATCCTCTGAAACCCGCTTTCCGTCACGGCAAAGCCATTGACGTGGCCGCCGCAACGACAACCGCCAAAACGCTGGTCGAGACCGCAAAGGCTGTTCCCGGCCTGCGCGTCCTTTCGGTAGACAGCGCCATGCTGTCCGATTCCGGCGCATACATCTATCAGGAACTGGGCTACGCACTGGCCTGGGGCGCATCATGGATGACCCTGCTGACCGATGCCGGACTCGACGCCGACACCGTTGCCAACGCCATCAAGTTCAACATGGGCGTTTCCAGCAACTATTTCATGGAAATCGCCAAATTCCGCGCCGCCCGTATGCTGTGGGCACAGATTGTCGAGCAGTACAAGCCCGCCGGCGAAAACGCCGCCAAAATGCTGGTACATGCCTCGACCTCGCGTTTCAACCAAACCATCTACGACGCACACGTTAACCTGCTCCGCAGCCAGACCGAGACCATGAGCGCCGCCCTGGCAGGTGTGGATTCAATCACCACCACTCCCTTTGACGTTCCCTATCAGACGCCAGATGATTTCTCGGAGCGCATCGCCCGTAACCAGCAGTTCCTGCTCAAGGAAGAAAGCCACCTCGACAAGGTTGTCGACCCCGCCGGCGGCAGTTATTACGTTGAGACCCTCACGGTGAGCATCGCCGCCGAGGCCTGGAAACTCTTCCTCGAAGTCGAGAAAGACGGCGGTTTCATGTCCATGGCTTCCGAAGGCAAGATTCAGCAGGCAGTGAACGCTTCCTGCGAGAAACGCCACACCGACGTTGCCCGCCGCAAGGAAATCCTGCTCGGTACCAACCAGTATCCCAATATCAACGAAAAGGCCGCCGACAAGATTTCCGGAGCCAAGTGCGCCTGCTCGTGCAAGTGCGGCGAGGATGAAGAAAAGGGAGCCAACGCCCTCTGCGGCAAGCGCGCAGCCAGCGACTTCGAGGCCCTGCGTCTCGAGACCGAGGCCGCCGCACACCGTCCCAAGGTATTCATGCTCACCATCGGCAACCTGGCCATGCGTCTGGCACGCGCCCAGTTCAGCACCAACTTCTTCGGCTGCGCCGGATACGAGATTATCGACAACCTTGGCTTCGACACCGTAGAACAAGGCGTTGATGCCGCTCTGGAAAAGAAGGCCGACGTGATAGTCCTCTGCTCGAGCGACGACGAATACGCCACCCTGGCTCCCGAGGCATTCAAATATCTGGCCGGCCGTGCCGAATTCGTTGTAGCCGGCGCTCCCGCCTGCACCGACGATCTCAAGGCCGCCGGAATCAAGGACTTCGTTCACGTGCGCTGCAACGTCCTCGACACTCTCCGCGACTTCAACGCACGCCTTCTCAATAATTAACCAATGGTAAACAGACAGTCATGAGACCCGATTTCACCAAAATAGACATCACAAAAGATTCATTCGGCGCTCAGCACACTGCTGTGGCCGAAAAGCACGAGGACTGGTTAACACCCGAACTCATCCCCGTGAAACCCATCTATACCAAGGACGACCTTCAGGGCCTGGAGCACCTGAACTACGTGAGCGGTATTCCCCCGTTCCTGCGTGGTCCGTACAGCGCCATGTACCCCCTGCGTCCCTGGACCATCCGTCAGTATGCCGGCTTCTCGACAGCCGCTGAATCCAACGCCTTCTACCGCCGTAACCTCGCTTCCGGCCAGAAGGGTCTGTCGGTGGCCTTCGACCTCGCCACACACCGCGGCTACGACGCCGACCATCCCCGCGTAGTCGGCGACGTCGGCAAGGCCGGTGTGTCCATCTGCTCGATTGAGGATATGAAAGTCCTGTTCGACGGTATTCCTCTGAACAAGATGTCCGTGTCGATGACCATGAACGGCGCCGTTCTGCCCGTGCTTGCATTCTACATCAACGCAGGTCTGGAACAGGGCGCACGTCTCGAGGAAATGGCCGGTACCATCCAGAACGACATCCTCAAGGAATTCATGGTGCGCAACACCTATATCTACCCGCCGGAATTCTCGATGCGGATCATCGCCGACATCTTCGAGTACACCTCGCAGAACATGCCCAAATTCAACT
>CAJJOO010000061.1 GCA_905193395.1 uncultured Porphyromonadaceae bacterium | reverse complement strand
CAAAATCGACGCCTCTCCGGACGTGATTTCGAAACTTAATTTCCTGGGCATACCCACTTTGGGCCTGCCCGCCCCTCCCGAATCCAAAGAAAACATCACCGAGGTACCTGCCCCGGATAAAATCAATACTTCTAAAACACACAAAAGCAAAATGGACCAGAAAAAGTTTGCCACGGTCGAAAGTCTCCTGAAAATGGACACTATCGTTCCGGATAACGACGGCTATGTTTCGGTGACATCCGAGCAGTTCGCGACCATTGACAGCCACATGGCGTCTCTGGAGTCGGACGTGACTGCGAAAAAAGCCCAAATCGAAAAAATGGAGGCAGAAATCAATGACCTCCACGCCCAGGTCGAGAACCTCAAGCAGGGTCCCGGCGACACCACCGACGACGTGAAAACGAACGGTGGCACCGACAGTCTCTCGAACGACAAAATCGACGAATACGTGAACGAAATCTGCAAGTAATATCATGGAAACCTACGACCCTTCAACAATTAAATGCACGGACCAGGATTTTCTCACCTCGGCCCGTCTGTACCGTAAGGACCTCCTGCGCCGCCCCGTGCGCCGTCTGGATAAATACAAGGACCTGTTCACCGTCCGCTCCGGTATCCGATATGAGGAAAAAGTCGGGACCGTTGACGCTGACCTGGAATTCGGCCCTTATAACCCCAAACGCACCGCCGATCTGGAAGTACAACACAACTTCCGTAAGTTGTGCACTTACTTCGGTTCTGTGCGCCGTGAATTCGACCCCAACGCCTATTTCAAGACAGTGCTGGGTTCTGCCATCACCAAGGGCGACGCCCTGAAATCCACCGAAATCACCCGCCTGGTGCTGAACATAGTGTCGGCCAAACTGGGCGACAGCCTTGCCCGCCATCTCTTCGACGCTGTTAGAAACGATGCCGGCGACAAAACGGTCGACCTGTTCAACGGATGGGACACCATCGCTGCTGCCGAAATCAAAGCCGGCAACATCTCTGCTGCGAAAAACAACCTGTTTGCCTTCTCGGAAGCCATCGACAGCACCAATGCCGTCGACGCCATCAAGGCATTCTGCCGCGCGGCCGACGATTTCCTGCTCGAACAGGATTCCCTGAACCTCATCCTGCCCCGCAAAATCTATCAGGCATACCTGGACGACTACCAGGCAACTGTCGGCCCGATTTCTTACAACGATTCTTTCAAGAAACTGCATCCCGACGAGTTCGAGAACATCACCTTCCGCCCGATTTTCCAGAAAAAGGACTCGGGCATCCTCAACCTCACCACGAAGAGCAACATGCTCATCGGCGTAAACCAGATGGGCGAGGAAGAGAACGTGATTGTCGAGAAACACGACGTCGTCCTGCTCACCTTCTTCGCCACAATGTTCTTCGGTTGCGAATTCGAGTCAATCGACCCCGAGCGCATGCTCGTCGGCAAACTGGCCGCCGCAACCTCAGGCTCGAAGGACCCCGGCACTTCCACTCCCGGTACTTCCACTCCCGGTACCACCGGTAGCGGTGACTCTCAGTCCGAATCAGGTAATTAAATAAATCCCGTAATATCATGAGCAAAGATTGCCCCGCTGTCAATATCTACGACAGCCTCAAACATTGCAAGGGCGAACCTACCCTCCCCGGCCTGCGTCCACAGGCGATGCCCAAGGCGCTGATCACGCTGTGGCCTACTCTGCCGAAACCTTCGGACGAGGCTGCCACAATGGAGTCGATTGCGGCCTACAAGGGCGATTTCTCCCTCGCCGCCGACGCCAAGTGGAAGCGTATCGATATCCTCGATGCCGCCTCCAACGTCACTTCTGCGTCCCAGGGCGAATACCCCTACAAGACCTTCCTCAACTCGTCGACCCTGAAATACGCCGGCAATAACGAGGCTGCCACCGGTTTCGCCCGTATGGCAAACAACGACGACCTCGTTTACATCGTGCAGCAGCGCGATGGTAAGTTCCGCGTCCTCGGAAACGAAATGTTCCAGACGAATACCAACCCCGGCCAGGATTCCGGCATGGCCGTCACCGATGCTTCCGGCACAACGCTGGAAATCTCCGTGACAGATGTTTGCCCCGCACCCTACTACACCGGGAAACTCGTCACCGAGGAAGGCACCATCGACTGTGCAACCGGAACAATTGAAGCAGCAGCCTGACAACTCCACCCTTCCCCCGATAGGCGCAACCGCGGCACGTGATGCTTGCGCGTTGCGCCTTTTTATTTTTTTATTCCTATGAAATTTGACCCGAAAGTAACAACAGCCATCCAGGACTGGCTGAATGCCCCTGAGGACGCCCGTGACATTATGGCCGGGGCTTCGCTGCTGCTGTCTTTGAACCGCAACCGAGCCCTGTATAACTCAATCACGCGCCATCCGGATAAATTCGTCGGAAAACTTGTTTACGAACTGCGCAAATATCTGCGCTTACGTCTCGACCACAAGACTTCCGCCGACGTCCTCCGAATGGAGGCTGCCATCATGCCGGCTGCCGCTCAAACCATTGAACACGCCCCGGTCCTCTCGACCGACGACGAGTTCTCTGCCGCACATGTAGCGCGTGGCCGACGTCCGGACCACGATTCGCTGCCTCCGGAAATTCGTGACCTGTGGGACTCTAACGCCGACCGTTACCGTCGCATTGTCCTTCTATTCAATGAACTGAAGGCCATGAGTGACCTGCAACCTTGCGACCGTTACGAAAAACTGGTTATCCTAGGCGAACTGGATAATACTTATCGTGAGAACCTGGCCCGTTATGATTCATACGTCGTACCGTCCGGAGGTGCCACCACGGACCGAACTACTTCCGAACCATCACGGGAATCCTCGTCAACAAATGCAAAGGCGCTGAACAGTTCCCGCAAGACTTTGTCGAAATACCGCAAACGTCTCGCAGAACTGCCTGCGGATGATCCGGCCAGAGATTATGTAATCTCCAAAATCAAGGCTTCGGTTCAGGCTATCGTCGCCGCCGGTGGCGGTATTGCTCCCGACACCCGCGACGACTTGCTGACCCTGGGCCTTTCTTCGTCTGACCTTCCTGAACAATGATTGCGGATGAAGGTCTCAAGTCTTTAATGCCCTTGGACAAATGTGCCTCGCAGCCATATTTCTCCAACCGCATCCAACTTGCAGATCTCATTGAATGGGTGGTAGGCCAGATTGGCCGTGCCGATATCCGGATATCTACCTTCTCCACAAGCGAGGAATTCCTGCGAAGACTCTACCGCATGAAGTGCCGGGACCTTATCGGCTCCTGCACTTTGGTCTGTGACTTCCGTGCAGCCCGCAAGACTCTGGCCCTCCATGCTTTTATCAAATCAGTGTTCGACGCGGTATTCCTTTGCGGGAATCACTCGAAGGTTGTGCTGCTTTCTTCCGCAACGTGTAAAGTCTCGATTGTGACTTCGCAAAACCAGACACGCGGCGACCGGTACGAGGCCGGAATCGTCTCGAACGCCCCAGCCACTTTTTCCCGTCTCTCAGAAACCTTCCGGACAATGACTGAAAATTCTTACTCTATCGATGAATTACTCACAAACAATAATTGATCAGGTCTCGGAACTGGCCGCCAACCTCACCCCTCCAGGTGACATTGCCGTACTGCTGGACCTGGATCCGGATGAACTCAACGTCGAACTGTCGCTCAAAGATTCGCCTCTCCGTCGTGCCTACCTCAAGGCGAAGGCCACGACGGCGCTCATGCTGCGCCGCCAGGAAATTGACCTGGCCCGCGTCGGCTCTCCGCTGGCCGTCCAAATGGCCGGCACTTATTTTCGCGAAATGAATTCTTCGGAGGATTTATGAAATGGCCCTACCCTCGATAATGGACGTCGCGCAGGATTACCTGTTCTCAGACCACGACAAGATGGTGGCATCCGGTGTGCCGGCTGCTACCATCCGCCACCTGGAACGCCTGCGCGACATGTATAATTACTGGGTCTCGTTCCCGTCCAAGCGAGACCGTGATATCGTGGCCGAACTGCGCAACCGTTACGGCCTGGGCGACACCGCTGCCCGTGATGACCTGCGGCTAATCAAGACGCTCCTGGGTAATATGGAGCGTGCTACAAAGGATTATCACCGCTACCGCTTCTGCCAGATGATAACCAAGGCTTACGAAAAAGCCGACGCGGCCAATAATACTCGCGACATGGTTGCGGCCGCCGCTCAATACGCCAAATATTTTCAACTGGACAAGGACGACGAGCGAGCCTCTATTATCGATAAGGTTGTGCCTGTGCGCCTTACATTTACAGACGACCCGACCGTTCTGGGCTTCTCCCGTATGCCTGACTTCCGAAAGAAAATCAAGGAAGCCAAGGACCGCTACTTTATTGAAACGACGGAAGATGTCTCGTACGAAGAAATCGACTCCGGAATCGACGACCTTTTCGGCACTGATAATAATCCTGACGATGGAAATCGAGAACCAGCAGGTATATCTTAACGACGTGCAGCGCGACCTGATGACGGTCGTCCAGGCACGCGACACTGTTCTTGTTGCCGGCCGCGCCTTCGGTAAAGGCATGGTCCATGCCTTGTGGAACCGCCGCAACTTCGAGCGCATGCCCGGTTCCATCACCGGCTTCGTCTCGGCCAATATCAAACGCGCACTGACCAACACGCTACCGTCGATGCTGGTCCACTGGGAGCGCTGGGGACTGAAACGCAACGTCCATTGGGCTATCGGCATAAAGCCGCCGAAGGCCTGGGGATGGGCGGAACCACTGTTTCCGGTGCAGAATTATGAGAACGTCCTGTCGTTCTACAACGGATCAATAGGATATATCATATCCCAGGACCGCCCCGGAACATCGAACTCGCAGTCGTACGACGCTCTCGATGTCGACGAGGCAAAGTTCATCGACCACGAGCGCTTTAAAAATGAAACCCTGCCGGCATTGCGAGGCAACCGCCAGTACTTCGGCAAACACTATTTCCACCACTCGACGCTGATATCATCCGACATGCCGGTGACGCGCAAGGGCTCATGGTTCCTCAACTACGATAAGGACTGTGACCCGGAACTCATCGGCCTTATCCGCGCACTGGTTGCGGAAATCCGCGCCATCGAAGTACGCGTCAGGGAGCTGCGCTCACGAGGCGTCACGCCTCCGCCATATCTGCGCGACGAGTATCGGCGCCTGCACACCTCGCTGTGCCGGTTCCGCTCTGTGGCTCTCGATTATCGGGAAGTCTCGACCATCGACAATATGGTTATCCTGGGCGAGGGTTTCATCAAACAGTTGCGCCGCGATCTGCCGCCACTCACTTTCCAGACATCCGTTCTGTGCAAACGTATCGGCCTGACCCACGACGGCTTCTACTCTTCCATGACCGAGGCTAATAAATACTCGGCCACAAACTTCTCGCACCTCGATTCCTGCGGGTATGACTTTAAGAAGATTAAGGAATCTACCTCGCTGATGGACGCCGACCTCGACCCTGACGAGCCGCTGTGCATTGCCTTCGACTACAACACCAACATCAACTGGCTTGTGGCCGGGCAGCCTCGCGGCAAGAAACTGTTCGTCCTTAAATCTTTCTACGTCAAGTACGAACGAAAACTTAACGAACTCGTCGGCGACTTCTGTGATTATTACCAGTCACACAGGAACCGCCGCGTTATCTTCTACTACGACGCCACGGCCAAACATGGCGCCTATGCAGTTGACGATGTGACCTTTGCCAGTGTGATTGTCAATGCCTTCCGCTCTCGCGGATGGTTTGTGACCGAGGTAGACATAGGTCCTCCGATGAAACAGCCCCTCAAATATCTGCTAATCAACCGCATGTTCGAGGGCAAAACCGCACTCATGCCGATGATTAACCGCGAGAACAACGAGGACCTGCTCATCTCGATCCAGACAGCAGGCGTATACAACGGCGGCAAGGATAAACGCGGCGAGAAACTTGCCGAGTCCGAGGAAAATAAACTGGAAACTCGTACCGATGGTTCCGACGCCTTCGATACCCTGTGCATCGGCTGCGAAAAAAAACCGCAGTACAATGCAATGATAGCGGTAACATCATCTTTTTAATACCATCCGACCACAACGCCCGCGCACCGGCATTACCGTCCGTGCGCGGGCGTTGTTCTTTTGTGGCTGGGCGAAATCTACAATAAAAAATAGATAATTTGTGCGTGCGCGGAGCGATTACCGCCCCACATATTCCGCTGCTCTGAGGTGGTAAGGCGGCGCGTCGCGTAGGGCGGTGGGGCTACTGGACTTCGTCACACCCGCCTTTCAGGCGGGGTTGGCTGGCTACAATCGGCTGTTTAACAGACGAATTGCCGCCGAATAGGCGTGAACGCGTGAATTTTATCGGAATTTTTATTGAATTTTGATGGCTTACACACGGTCCGTCAGCACTTTACGCCACATCAGACGACCACTCCCAGATTTTAACATTAGAAATCCTATTTTTATAATACAAAAACTATATTATACGATAGGTTTTTTGTAACTTTGCGGCGTAAACCTAAAACGACGGACACGCCGAAAAATTCTAAAATCCAAACCAGCATGGCCACTCCAGAACGAAATGATGTTATTACCGGGTTTCCCGGGCCGGATTTCGACAAATCCGAGGTTCCAATGGAACCACGCCCGCAGAAATGCAGGTTCTACCGGACAGGCGTACAGTGGCCGTTGGTAACGAAGGATGAATGTACGCAGAACCGCCCGCGCTGCGTGCTGCGCTATGGCCAGGATTGCGAATTTTTCGAGCGACGCCGTTACTCTCCAAAATCGGAGGTTGCCGCCGGGCCCCCGGCTGCCAATTTATGATAAAAGAATGAATCTATAACCTCTAACAAAATAACCATGCTCCCATTATTAATGACCGAAGACTACTGGAGTAATAGCCAGTTTTCAATTGCCCGCCATTATGGCCAAATCAAAATCGGCTCACAGTTATACATAATTGTCGACAAACTCGGCCGCGACATCTTCGAGTGTTCTGCCCTCGCGGAAAAGGAAGGCCGGGATTACGCAATTGAACCCGGCGAACCGGTTGACCTCATTGACCGCCGCCTGGGCCGCGACAGAATCATCGGCCTGCTACGCGCCGGCAAATCCCTGGAAGAAATTGACATGACGGATGGAAACGAAAACCTGTAAAGTCTGCGGCCGCGAACTCCCCGAGACCGACTTCCACAGAACCTGCGGGGGCGGGCGCGTGGGCACCTGCAAAGAATGTGTCAAAGCAGCCCTCCGTAAAACCCTCGCACAGAAAAGGCCCAACCGGGGGGGGGATAACAGGCAGCCCATTCCCGATGCCGACTTCGATGGCAAGACCATTGGCGACGTTTGGCGTCTGATGTGCCGTGCCGAGAAGTGGCTTGAAAGCCGTGGGTGTGTTATCTCGCTCAACGGCGAATTTAGAGAAGTAAAAGTAAGAAAACTTAAAAAGATATAACAATGAATGAAGAAAAAGAAGTCAAAGAACACCTTCACGCACTCATAGAATGGGCTTCAAAGGATAAAAAAAGAGTGGCGTTTGTCATCTGTGGAGAAATAACAGACGATGGAGTTGAGGCTTTCAATGCGCTTGCCGGACGCCGTGACAGAATCGCCCGAACTCTACTAGCCACTGCAATGGAGGAT
>CAJJOO010000060.1 GCA_905193395.1 uncultured Porphyromonadaceae bacterium | reverse complement strand
ATTGAACCGACGTCCTCGTGAAAAAATCAACTTTGACTCTCCGAAAGCTCGTTTCTTCAAACTCGTTTGCTAACTTTGCATTTGCTGTTGGACTCTACGCCCGAAACATCTTCGTCCTTTTATCCGACCGTTTTCATTTTTCGTGACGGGGTTTCGCGGTTTTTTCGTAACTTTGTCGTGATATGGCCAAGAAAGTTGTCGAAACTCCGCTCATGAAGCAATCCCTCGAGATGAAGAAAAAACATCCCGACGCTATTCTGTTGTTTCGTGTGGGCGACTTCTACGAAACCTTCTCCGATGACGCCATCACAGCTTCGGAAATCCTCGGCATCACCCTGACACGCCGCGCCAACGGTGCCGCACAGCATGTGGAACTGGCCGGGTTCCCCCACCACGCCCTCGACACATACCTGCCGAAACTGGTCCGCGCCGGCAAGCGCGTGGCAATCTGCGAGCAACTCGAGGACCCCAAGAAGACCAAAACCCTGGTGAAGCGCGGAATCATCGAACTGGTTACCCCCGGCGTCGCAATGAACGACAATGTCCTCTCGCACAAGGAGAACAATTACCTGGCCGCAATCCACACCGGCAAGGAACACACCGGCGTGGCCTTCCTCGACATCTCTACCGGCGAGTTCTTCACCGCCGAAGGCAGTGCCGACTATGTCGACAAGGTGATGGCCGGCATGGCGCCCAAGGAACTGCTGGTGTGCAAAGGGCGACGCGACGCCGTGGCCTCGCACCTGACGCAGAAATACCTGATGTTTGACCTTGAGGAGTGGATGTTCGGCTACGACGCCGCCCTCGAACGCCTCACACGCCAATTCGGCACCACATCGCTGAAAGGTTTCGGCATCCAGGGCATGACCGACGCCATCATCGCCGCCGGTGCCGTGCTGCACTACCTCGACCTCACCCAGCACTCGCGCCTGGCCCACATCACGGCGATTTCGCGCATCGAGGAGGACCGATACGTGCGCCTCGACCGCTTCACCGTGCGCAACCTGGAACTGATTCAGCCACTTGAAGAAGGCGGCAAAAGCCTCCTGAGCGTCCTCGACAAGGCCGTCACGCCCATGGGGTCGCGCCTGCTGCACCGATGGCTGCTGTTCCCGCTGATGGACCCCAAGGCAATCAACCGACGCCTGAACGTTGTCGAGGCCTTCTTCCGCATGCCCGACGAGCGCGACAACCTCTGCGACCTGCTGGGCCGCGTCGGCGACCTGGAACGCCTCGTCAGCAAGGTAGCCGCCGGACGCGCAACTCCCCGCGAACTTCTCCAGATCCGCAACGCCCTGGCAACCATCCCCGCAATCAAGAAAATCTGCGACAGCAGCGACGAGGCCGCCCTCAAGGACCTCGGCGAGCAACTGAATCCCTGCGAGAGCATCCGCGACCGCATCACACGAGAACTGCGCGACGACCCGGGCGGTCTGCGCGGCAACGACTACATCGCCGACGGCGTCGACCCCGACCTGGACGAACTGCGCCGCATCGCCTATTCCGGCAAGGACTATCTGCTCCAGATTCAGGCCCGCGAGAGCAAGGCCACTGGAATCCCGTCGCTCAAAATCGGCTTCAACAACGTATTCGGCTACTACATCGAGGTCACCAACACACACCGCGACAAGGTGCCCGCCGAGTGGATCCGCAAGCAGACCCTCGTAAACGCCGAACGCTACATTACCCAGGAACTCAAGGAATACGAGGAAAAAATCATCAACGCCCAGGAGCGCATCGAAAGCCTGCAGACCGAACTCTACCAACGCCTTATGGCAGCCGTGGCCACCTTCATCCCGGCCATGCAGACCAACGCCGCCATCCTGGCGCGTCTCGACGTTCTCTGCGCCTTCACCCGCGTTTCGGCCGAGAACCACTACTGCCGCCCCGACGTCGACGATTCACTGGAAATCCGTCTCACCGAGGCCCGCCACCCCGTAATCGAAAAACAACTGCCACCGGGCGAGGAATATATATCGAATTCCGTGACGCTGCACAACGACGGCCCGCAGATAATGATGATTACCGGCCCGAACATGAGCGGTAAATCAGCCTTGCTGCGCCAGACCGCCCTGAACGTGATTATGGCGCAGATCGGCTGCTATGTGGCCGCTGAAAGCGCCCACATCGGTGTTGTAGACAAGATTTTCACCCGCGTCGGCGCATCGGACAACATCTCGCTGGGCGAGTCCACCTTCATGGTGGAGATGAACGAGGCCGCCGCTATCCTCAACAACCTCAGCCGCCGCTCGCTGGTGCTGTTCGACGAACTAGGCCGCGGCACGTCCACCTACGACGGCATCTCAATCGCCTGGGCCATCGTGGAATACATCCACGATTTCGGCGACTTGCACCCCAAAACCCTCTTCGCCACACACTACCACGAACTCAACGAGATGGAAAAGACGCATCCGCGCATCGAAAACGTGAACGTGAGCGTCAAGGAAATCGACGGCAAGGTGGTGTTCCTGCGCAAACTGGCCCGCGGCGGCAGCGAACACAGTTTCGGCATCCACGTGGCGCGCCTGGCCGGCATGCCCCGCGGTATCGTAGCACGCGCCGAGCAGGTGCTGAAAAAACTTGAAGACGAGGCCCGCGCCGGAGCCGGCGACACGCGCAGCCGCCTGGCCGAGGCCTCCGGCGACGCACAGCCCGGCATGCAACTGTCCTTCTTCCAACTCGACGACCCCGTCCTCGAACAGGTGCGCGACGAGATTCTGGGCATCGACGTCAACAACCTCACCCCGCTCGAAGCCCTGACCAAACTCAACGAAATCAAGGGCATTATCTCCGGCAAATACTGAGGATATGAAAAAATTCGGATTCTGGATTGAGGCGATGCGCCTGCGCACCCTGCCGGTGTCTGTTGCCGGGGTCGTAGCCGCCGCCGGTGTCACAGCCTCTACTGGCAGCGTAGACTGGCTGCCGCTGCTTCTGTGTCTGGCATTTGCGATTCTTTGCCAGATTGCATCGAATTTCGCCAACGAATACTTCGACTTCACCGCCGGACGCGACCGTCCCGGACGCGAAGGGCCGCGGCGCGGCGTCACCGAAGGCGACATCACCCCCGCAGGCATGCGCAAGGCCATCGCAATCACCCTCGGACTGGGCGCCTGCACCGGTCTCAGCCTCGTGGCCTGGGGCGGATGGTGGCTGCTGGCCATCGGTGCCCTTGTCGGCCTCGGGCTGTTCGCATACAGCACAGGCCCATACCCGCTCTCGACACACGGATGGGGCGAGGTGGCCGTGGTACTGTTCTTCGGCCTCATCCCCGTATGCCTCACCTGTTGGCTTCAGACCCATACATGGACCCTGGCCGCGGCCGCCACGGGCTGTGCCGTCGGCCTTCTCGGCGCCAACGTATTGATTGTAAACAATTACCGTGATGTCGAGGACGACCGCGCCGTCAACAAACTCACCCTCGCCGTGCGCCTGGGCTCGCGCCGCATGCCCGCACTGTATCTCTGTGACAGCATCGCCGCGTCGCTACTGATGCTGGTTCCGCTGAGCGCCCTACCCCTCGGTACATTGGGAATCTGCGGCATGGCGGCCCTTCCGGCCGTCGCCGGGCTTGCAATCGTCCGCGCCATGTTGCGGCGCGAAGGCCACCGCCTGACGCCCCTGCTGGGTGCCAGCGCAGTTTTCATGTTTGTATATACCTTGCTGTTCGCAACCGCCGCCTTTGTCACGATGATCTGACCTCGGCGGCAAAGTATTGTCGAAACGGGCTTTACGGCCGCACGTATCGCCGTCCCGTCGGCAATTCAATGCGGAACGTTGTGCCCTGGCCCGGTACGGAACTCTTCACGAAGATGCTGCCGCCGTGGAACTGCTCCACGATGCGTTTGGCCAGTGTCAGTCCGAGGCCCCAGCCGCGTTTTTTCGTTGTAAAACCGGGATTGAAGACCGTTTTGAAATTCTTGCGCGGAATTCCCTTGCCCGTATCCTCGATTTCGATATAGGCGCGGCTGGGCTCGGTGCCGGTGGTCACGGTGATGCGACCGTTGCCGTCCATGGCGTCGGCGGCGTTCTTAATCAAGTTCTCCATAACCCACTCAAACAGAGGGCCGCAGGCCATAACAGGAATCTCGCCACCGTCGGTGTGCGTCTCCAGGGCGATGCGGCTCGATATGCGGCTCTTCATATAACCGGTGGCATTGGAGGTCAGTGCGTTCAGGTCGGCCGGAGACATCTGCGGCACCGAACCCACCTTGCCGAAACGCTGTGCGATGGTACTCAGGCGGTTGACATCCTTGTTCATCTCGGCCACGGTCTCGCGGTCCACACCCATTTCGGGCAGCAGTTCCATCCAGGCCATCAGCGACGATATGGGCGTGCCCAACTGGTGGGCTGTCTCTTTCGACAGGCCCACCCACACCTTGTTCTGCTCAGCGCGTTTTGTCGACAGCATTGCGAAATATACCACTGCCACGAAGGCCAGCATCACGCAGATCACGATGTAGGGATAGAAACTGAGGCGTTTCAGCAGCGTGGAATCCTCGTAATAGAGGTGCTGTACCACACCATCGCCTGCCTCGATATCAATTACGTTCGGAGTCGACGCCAGGGCCTGCAGTTTCGCCTTGAGAAAGGCCTCGTTGGCGGCGCCGGGTTCGCCGGGGTTCAGGGAATCCAGCGGTTCGGGCAGGATGAAGTTGCGGAATTGCAGGATATTGCCTTCGCTGTCGGTCAGAAGTACCGGGATGGTGGTGTTGCTCTCGATAATATGCAGCAGGAAGTCGATGTTGACAGCCGAGCCGTCGTTGTCGGCCACGGAATTCACGATTTCACGGGTGGCGTCGGCCCAGATTTCCATGCGTACGCGCTCCTGCTCGCTGAGGTCGCGCACCAGTCCCGTGGAAACGTACAGAAACACGGCGACGACGGCCGAGGCGGTAATCAGGAATGCCGTCTTGCCGTAGCGCGAGAGTACCGACAGTGTGCGTGATGGGGAAGCCATGCGGAGGATTTGCGCTAAGTATCGGATTATTCGGCCCCGTCGGTCTCAGCCGGCATCGCCACTTTTATCAGTTCCAGACGGTTGGCGCTTTTGCGCACGATGTCGAATGTTACATTGTCCAGAACCACACTGTCTCCCTCGGATGGTATCGAGCCGGTGGCGTTGAGGATATATCCGGCCAGAGTCTGGTATTCGTCGCTTTCGGGCAGGTCCAGATTGAACTGCTCGTTGATACTGGCAATCTCGCAGCGGCCCGAGAATTCATATACCCCGGGGGCCAGGCAGCGCGAGGTGAGGCGGCTCTTGTCGTGCTCGTCCTGGATATCGCCGAAGATTTCCTCCACCAGGTCTTCGAGGGAAATCAGGCCGGCAGTGCCGCCGAATTCGTCGACCACCACGGCCAGCGATTTTTTCTGTTGCAGCAGGCGGCGCATCATGGTGTTGGCCATCATGTTCTCGGGGGCGAACAGCACAGGCTTGACGCGCGTCTTCCAGTCGACATCCGGGTCGAAAAGTTCGCTCACGTGGATATAGCCCACAACCGAGTCGATATCGTCCTTGAAGACAAGGATTTTCGAGCGGCCTGAAGTGGTGAACAGCGCCGACAGTTCCTCGCGCGTGGTGGTGTCGATGTTCACGGCCACCAGTTCGTTGCGGGGCGTCATGCAGTCGCGCAGGTGGGTCGACGAGAAATCCAGGGCATTGCGGAAAATCTTCACCTCGTTCTCCACCTCCTCGTGCTTCTCCTCGAGGTCGTCGATGTTTGTCTCGATAAAGGTGTTGAGTTCACCGACAGTGAGGACGCCGACGCCCGTGTTGCCCGACTTGATGCCGGCCAGTTTCATCAGTCCGCGCGAAATGGCCGTCGAGAGCCACGAAACGGGATAGAGCAGAAGATAGAACACGAAAACCGGCAATGCCACAATTTTCAGCGAATTGTTGGGGTTGATGCGGAATATGGCCTTGGGTAGGAATTCGCCTGCAATCAGGATTACAATAGTCGAGATTATGGTCTGCGAGAGCAGGACCATGGCGTCGGAATCGAACAGGGTCTCCAGCCAGGGTTCCAGCAGTTTCGCCGCGCCCATACCGTAGACCACCAGCATCACGTTGTTGCCCACCAGAATAGAGGATATGAAAAACTCGCCGTTGGCATAAAAGCGGTCGATGATGCGCGAAATCAGGCCGCCGCGAGCCACATCGAGTTGGGCGCGCACGCGGTCGGATGTCACGAAGGCTATCTCCACACCCGAAAACAGGGCCGAGAACAGCAGCGACACCAATGTGAGAATTATCCAGGGAGTCAGATCCATGATGCTATATATTATAAACGTTTGTTTCGCGAAATTGGCGCGGGTCAATTGCCGGAACGCGGGCGGGTGCGGACGGGGGCCGGCGTGAACTGCGGGCTGACGTTTCCGGCGTCGAGTTCACGGCGCGCGTTGCGTGCCGAGGCCCTTTCGGGTGCCGGGCGGCGCCCTGAGTTGTCCCACTCCGGGGCGGAGGCCGTATCTGGCGCCACGGTGGCCGTATCAGGTTTGCGTTCCACAGGAATTATGCCCGTGGGGCGGTTTACGGTGTAACGGGTCATGTTCTGGTTCGATTCAAAGCCGTAGCCCTCGATGATGCGGTCGCTGCGCACGATGTGGATGAACGAGTCGCTGTAAACCGTGGCGCGCGCCTGGTCCCAGAACAGTTGCGAGGTGATGAAACTGTCGCGGGCCGTGTTCACCATGACCACGTTGCCGTCGAGGCGCCACAGACGCTTGCGCGAGAAGTATATGGCCGAATCACATACAACATGCGCCGACGGAGTGAGGTCTCGGTCATACTGCTCGAGATAGAGGCCCACAGGAAAGCGCCAGAAAGGTTCTTCGGCATCCTCGAACATCTGCCACACGTCGGCCGTGATATGATATTTTGTATATCCTGAATCGCTTATGAAAGTAGAGACATCCGAAGTAGCCATTGTAGGCACCGTGCTTCCATCGCCCACATTGGGCACATAGTGCTGCTGTTCTTCTTTTTCGGGCATAAGCAACCATGCTACAATCCCCGCCGTGGCTATCACGGCGAGGATTATACGCATCACAAGTCTTGTGCGGCTGTTCTTTTTGCCCATAGGCGTATCAATAAATCTTACGCTGGTTGAACCACATCTCGTTGAAGTTCACACCGAGAGTGATGTTGACGTAGTTCTCCTTAATCAGTGGATTGGGATGTGCCTGACGGTGCATGTATTCAACACCGAGGTTGACTGTGGTCTTGAACGAAGGCACGGGGAAACCGAAACCTGCCGATATGGAGTACTGACGCAGACGGTTGCCGGCGATGCGCATATAGTCGTTGCTGTAGTTGGCGCCCAGTCGGTAGGCCACACGCTTGAAATATCCGCCGCGGAAATCGGGAGTATACTGCACGCCGAAAGCATATTTGCTGCGGTCTACGTAATCGAAGTTAAGGAAGTCGCGGAACTTCGCTTTGCTCCAGGGCTGATAGGTGTAGTCGAACTCAAGCATAAGCTTGCGCCTGAACTCATAGTTGATGCCCGCGCCCCAGGTATCGGGCAGTGAATAGCTGCCGCGCAGCTTGTGCTCGTCGCTGTACTCGGGAGTTGATTCGTTGGCCGTATCGTAGTTCACGCTGCGTCCCGTGCCGAGCA
>CAJJOO010000059.1 GCA_905193395.1 uncultured Porphyromonadaceae bacterium | reverse complement strand
CATGGCCGGAACGCCGGTGGTGTAACTTACGGCCTGCATGCCGGTTTCGCGGAAAGCCTCCTCGTGCGAGCAGTTATTATATATATAATATGTAAGGGGCTTGCCGTCCTTGCCGATGCCGGAGATGCGGCAACCGATGGAGGTCTCGCCGTGGTAGTTGCTGCCTAGTTCCTGGGGGTCGGGCAGAACGGCCTTGAGGAACTGCAAGGGCACGATTTTGGTGCCGTTATAGTCGATTTCGTCGATGCGTGCCATGCCGATGTCCTGTATCACGCGGAGATGGGTCAGGTATTCCTGGCCGAAAGTCATCCAGAAACGCGCGCGGCGGATTGTCGGATAGTTGGCCACGAGCGATTCCAGTTCCTCGTGATAGAGCAAATAGGACTCGCGGGGGCCGATGTTGGGATAGTTCAGGGTCTGGTGAACTTCCAGGGGGCCGGTGATAATCCACTTGCCGTCTTTGTAGTAGCGTCCGTTCTGTGTTATTTCGCGGATGTTGATTTCAGGATTGAAATTCGTGGCAAAGGCTTTGCCGTGGTTGCCGGCGTTGCAGTCCACGATATCCAGATACTCCATGGCGCTGAAATAATGCTTGGCGGCGTAGGCCGTGAAGACGCCCGATACACCGGGGTCGAAACCGCAGCCGAGGATAGCGGTCAGGCCGGCTTTCTCGAAGCGTTCGCGGTAGGCCCACTGCCATGAATATTCAAAATGGGCTACGTCGCGCGGTTCGTAGTTGGCCGTGTCGAGATAGTTCACGCCACATTCCAGACAGGCATCCATGATTGTGAGGTCCTGATAGGGGAGCGCCACGTTGATGACCATGTCGGGTTTGTGGCGTCGGAACAGAGCCACGAGTTGGGCCACATCGTCGGCATCGACACTGTCGGCGCTGACGTTCGGGGCGCCGATTGCACGGACAAGGGCCTCGCATTTGGCCTTGTTGCGCGAGGCAATCACTATTTCAGTGAAAACCTGCGGATTCTGGGCGCATTTGTGGGCCACGACGGTTCCGACGCCGCCCGCGCCGATGATTATTACTTTTGACATCTTGTAGGGGGTGTATTGATTTTTTGTTGTTCGTTTTCAGGAGTAGCGGACGGCTGCGAGGCCATCGAACGGCGGTCGATGGCGATGGCCGTGAAAGTGAAGATGCCCAGTACGATGAGCAGCAGTGTGTTGCAGCCCAGCACCAGGTTGGCGAAGGTGGCTGCCGAGGTGCGGTCGAGTCCGTAAATGCCCAGGCCGAAGATTACGGCCCACTGCCAGGGGCCGATGCCGCCGTTGGAAGGCACGCCCATTGAGATGGACGACAGGACGAAGGTGACCAGCACGGCCGTCAGCCCGAAGCGGTGTATGATAGCCTCGGTGAAGGGGAAAGCGAACAGGGCCACGTAAAGTTGCAGGAAGAAGCAGCCCCAGATGCCGACGGTGAGCAGCAGCCATCGTCCGCGGCCTTTCATCGACAGCACCACCACGAACCCGTCCCATAGTTCGCGGACGGCGTGGCGCGCCTTGGCGGCGAAGCGGCTGTGCCTCAGCAGCCACCAGCATGCCAGCGCGGCTACAGCCACGCCTGCCCATAGCCAGGGCGATGCCAGGAGCGAAAATGCCGATTGCAGCATCGGACCGTTCTGCGACAGATAGGCGATAATAGTGCCGGAGGCAAGCACGAAGGCAAGTAGCGTCAGCAGCAGCACGGTGAGCGTGTCGGCCAGGCGGTCGGCCACCATCGAGCCGAAGACGGCCGTGAAGGGCGCATGCTGGCGCGCGGCGATGTAGCCCGTGCGCCACACCTCGCCGAGGCGCGGGAACACCAGGTTCACGGCATAGGTGCCGAAAATACTCAGCACAAGGAAGAAAAACGGCGGTCGCACGTCCAGGGCTCGCAACTGTATCCCCCAGCGCATGGCGCGGAAAATGTGGGAACAGATGGCCAGGGCCATTCCGAGGGCAATCCAGCCGAAACGGCACTGAGTGGTGACCATGTGCCACATCCCCGTGAAATCGAAATCGCGGTACAGCAGCCAGCACAGCCCCACGGTGATAACCAGGGGAATGCCGTATTTCAGTAAGCCGCCGAGCAGGGATTTTCGCTTTGAAGCCATCGTGGAGCCTGTGTTTTATGAATTAAACATGCAAAGGTAGGAAATCCGCGCGAAGAATCGGCGATTTTAGCGTTTTTTTCACCGCAGAGACACGCCGCAGCCCTAATGTGGGCCGGATTGGCGCGAATATGGGCTATTTTGGTTCTAAAAAATACCGCGAGCGAAAAAAATGGTTAACTTTGTGGAAAATTTACCTAGTGAGCGCAATGAAAAGACATTCACTGATACAGGCGCTGCTGCTGGCCGGAACGCTGGCCGCCGGCGCCCAAACCAACTGCCCGACACCGGCAAGCGTGTTGGCCGACGGCCGGCAGATGCTGTCCGTGGGCAACTACGCGGGCTGCGTCGACCGTGCCAATGTGGCCGGAACTATGACTCTGACGCCAGGCGAACGAGCCGAGGCATCCTGGATACGGGCGCGTGCCGCCTATCTGGGCGGACTGCCCGAGGCCGACGTATATATCCGGGAATTCATCAGCCGTTATCCGGCATCTGTCCACCGCTACTCGGCCCGGCTGATGGAGGCCGACCTGATGCTGCTGTCGCGCCCCGATCGTGCCTACGAAGCACTCGCGGCCATCGATCCCACCGGACTGACTGACTTCGAGCAGGCCGACCGCGAATATCATCTGGCCTACGCCCTTATGCGCCTCGGAAAGTATGAAGAGGCCGCAACGACCTTCGCCGCCCTGCGCGGCGACAAGGAATATGGCAAGCCGGCGGCATTCTATGCCGGCTATTGCCTCTATGCCCGCGGCAAATACGAACAGGCTGCAACAGATTTCGAAGCCATGCGCGGCAATACGATGTACGACCGCTTCGCGCGCTTCTGCCTGGCGCAGATTTATTACCTGCAAGGCAATGACAGCCGCGCCGCCGCACTCGCCGCCGACATGAGGGATTACACTGCCGACCCGGCCGTAGCCGCCGAAGGCCTGCGTCTGACGGGCGAGACCGACTATTTCCGCGGCGATGCCGCGCGCGCCCGCCGCGAACTGACCGAATATGTCGAGGCCGTGGAGAATCCAATGCCTTCGGCGCTCTACATCCTGGGCGTAGGCGAATATGAGCGCGGCAACTGGGATGCCGCCGTGAAGTACCTCGAACCCGTGACAAAGATTGACAGCGCCATGGGCCAGAGCGCCTACCTCTACATCGGCGAGGCTATGATGAAGACCGGCGACAAGGACGCCGCCATCATGGCCTTCGACGCCGCCCTGCGCATGGGCCACGACGAAAGCCTGCGCGAGACGGCATATTACAACTATGCCGTGGCCAAGTTCAGCGGTGCCAGCATTCCCTTCGGCAGCAGCGTCGCCACCTTCGAGGATTTCCTGCGCCGTTACCCGGAGGGACCCTACACGGCAGCCGTCCAGGAATACCTGGTTTCGGGCTATCTGTCGGACAACGACTACGAAACAGCCCTGGCATCCATCAACCGCATGCACAATCCCGGGCCGAAAGTGCTTGCCGCCAAGCAGCAGGTGCTGTACGCCCTGGGGACGGCATCGCTGAGCCGCGACGACGCCTCCAAGGCCCGCGAATACCTTGACGAGGCCGCTTCGCTGGCCTCCTACGGCTCCTCGCTGGCACCGTCGGTACAACTGTCGCTGGGCGAGGCGCTTTATCGCCTGGGCGACAACAGCGGTGCCGAGGCCGCCATCGGCCGCTATCTGGCCTCAGCACCGGCAACGGATGTGAACCGGCCCCTGGGCGAGTACGACCTGGGCTATGCCATTTTTGCCCAGCGCCGCTACGCCGAGGCCGCACCGCATTTCAAGAACTTCATCCGGAACGCCTCAGGATTCCGCGACGAGATTATGGCCGACGCCCTCAACCGCCTGGGCGACACATATCTGTATACCGACGAATTCGACCGCGCATCCGACTATTACGGCCAGGCCGCACACCGCGCGCCCTCGTCGGCCGACTATCCGCTGTTCCAGCAGGCCGTAATCAGTGGCTACAAACGCCAATATGATGATAAACTGGCCACGCTGGCCACGCTGATGGAACTCTTCCCCACATCGTCGCTCATTCCCGACGCCCTGCTTGAAAAGGCCGAGAGCCAGATTCAACTGGGCCGTAAGGCCGATGCCGTGGCCACCTACCGCGAACTCACCGACCGCTATGCCGCTACAGCCCAGGGACGCCGCGGCTATGTTGGCATGGCCATGATGCTGCTCGATACAGGGCGCCGCGACGAAGCCTATGAGGCATACAAGGCCGTAATCCGCAATTATCCCACCTCCGACGAGGCCCTGGTGGCCGTCGAGGAGTTGCAGCGCATGGCCGCCGAGGACGGCACCCTGGGCGAGTTCGCTGCCTTCCTCCGAGGCGTGGAGAACGCTCCCCAACTGGATATTTCTGAAGTTGAGCGCATAACCTTCGAGACCGCCGAGGAACGCTACGTCTCCACCGGCAATCCCGACCGCCTGCAAGCCTATCTGAACGACTATCCCGACGGCGTGTACCGCGGCAATGCCTGGGCCTACCTGATGGAGCAGGCCGACAATGCCGGAAACACCGCCGATGCCCTCACCTACGCCACCCTGATTGTTGAGAATTACCCCGACAGCCGCTCGGCCGAGGGTGCCCTGGCCGTCAAGGCCCGCGCCGAACATTCGCTGGGCCGCGGCAACGACGCCCTGCGTACCTGGCAACTGCTGGAGCAGCGTGCGTCGACCCCTGCGATGGCCAACGAAGCCCGCGTAGGTATAATGCGAGTGGCCCGCGACCTCGACGACAATGACCTCGTAATCAAGGCCGCCGATGCCCTGCTGGCTTCATCGACCGCCGGAGCCGAGGACCGTGCCGAAGCCGTGTTTGCCCGCTCGCTGGCCCTCGACCTCAAAGGCGAGACCGCCGAGGCACGCCGCGGATGGGAATCCCTGGCCGACGACCTCGACAACCTCTACGGTGCCAAGAGTGCATACTATCTGGCCCAGAGCCTGTTCGATGGCAAGAACCTTGCCGGAGCGGAACGCCGCGTCAACACCATCATCGACGAGGGAACACCCCACACCTACTGGCTGGCACGCGCCTTCATCCTGCTGAGCGACATACATGCCGCCCGCGGCGACAAGTTCCAGGCCCGCGAATACCTCCGCTCGCTGCGCGAGAACTATCCCGGCACCGAATCCGATATTTTCCAAATGATTGACTCCCGTCTTTCCGACCTCAAATGAAAGCACTCAGACTGATATTGCCGGTTCTTGCCGCGGCCGCCACCGCCTCGGCCCAGGACCTGTCCACCGAAGTGGTGGTGGAACGAACCATAGTGCCGGTGGAACGCGCCGCAAGCCGTCCGCGCGGTCTGCAGCCCCGCGTGACGCTGCCCAAGACCACAACCCCGGCCATGAGCACGGCCGGCTACGACAGCCCCGCCGAAATCACCCGCGCCATTCCGCGCCTGACACCCGTCGACGGCGCCCTGGTACCTGAATCCACCTGGCGTGGATATCTCACCGCCGGCTATTTTCCGGCACTCGACGCCGCCGTTTCTGCCGGCTACCGCTTCCTGCAGTCGCAACGGCTCACGGCCGGCGCCTGGCTGCATTTCGACAACCTGAAATACAAGCCTGTGAGCGGCGACCTGAATCCCGACGGTCTGCACAACCGCTACACTGCCATATCGGCCGGGGCCTACATGAGCCTGCGGCCGGCCGAACGGTCGCGCCTCGATGCCGCCGCTTCCTACCGTTACAGTTCGCGGCACCTGGGCCTGATGTCGAACTCGCAGAGCCTCAGCGACGGCCGGATTGCCGTGGCGTGGACCTCGCGCCTGGAAGGCCTTGACTACCATGCCTCGGCCGACGTCGAACTGTTCTCGTTCGGCAAATGCGACCTGGCCACGGAAGGCCTCTCGCAGCAGCATTACAACATCAAACTGGGCGGAGCGCTGTATTTCGACGAGGACGCCCGTGCCGGAGTCGACATCGAGGCCGACCTGCAGCACACTGCCATCAGCCGACTGGTGCTTCCGGCCAATCTGGCCCATCCCACCCTGGGTGTCATCACATTCACTCCCTTTGTCGAGGCTCGTGGCGAACACTATGCCGCCCGCGCCGGCGCACGCATCGACGTGCTGCCAGGCGGAACCGGCTCGCGGCTCAACGTGGCCCCCGACGTGCGCCTTTCGTGGATGCCCGTGACCTGCGTGGCCCTGACGGCCAGCGCCGGCGGAGGCCGACGGCTCAACACCTTGTCGGTACTTGAGTCCGTCTCGCCGCTGCTCTACGCCACGACGCCATTCGATCGCAGCCGCATACCCTTCGAAGCCGACCTCGACCTAACCGTCGGTCCTTTCAAGGGTCTAAGCGTAAGCCTTTTCGGCGGCTTTGCCAAGGCCGACCGCAGCCTGATGTTCGGCACGGCCGCAATGCCCCTTATGATGTGCAAGGCCAAGGGCTTCCACGGCGGAATCAAGGCCGCCTACGACAGCCGTCTTGTCACCGTCGAGGCCGGGGCCGAAGTCGCAGGACGCGGCGACTGGTATCAGCGACGCGACGGCGCCCGATGGGTTGTAGAGGCCGGAGCACGCGTGCGCCCGCTGGCCGGACTGGAAGTCGGGCTGGACTATACCCTGCGCTCGGGACGCCTCATTCCGGCCGCGATGCCGGGAATCGGCACCGTGGTGAGCGACCTCGGCGCCACGGCCCGATACAATTTCAGCCCGCGGCTGGCCGTTACGGCAACCGTCAGCAACCTCACCGGGCGCCGCTGGCTCGATGCCCCCGGCGTGGCAAACCGCAAGTTGAACGGCCTGGTCGGCGTGTCATATTTGTTCTGAGATGTGAAAAAAACGATAAAACGGCGGCATTTGTCGCCGTTTTTTAAAATTAATGCCAAAAATTGGGCGAAACCCAATTTTTTAGACTACCTTTGCATATTATATAGACCGAAGCGCCCCAACGGCGCCATCACCACAAACACGCAATGAGAGTCAAAATACACCACGAAGGCAACAACATTCTGATAGTGATGCTGTGCGTTATCCTGCTGATAAACGCTCCGCTGTGGCTGTGCGACATTCCCTTGTGGATTCCCGTCACCGTTTCAGTGATATCCGTGGTGATTTACCTTCTGGCGCTGAATTTCTTCCGTTCGCCCCGCCGCAATTTCACCGGTGACCGCAAGGGTGCCGTGGTGTCCAGCGTCGATGGCCGCGTGGTCGCCCTCGAGGAAGTTTACGAACCTGAATACCTGAAATGCAACTGCATCCAGTTGTCGGTATTCATGACCATCCTCAATGTACACGCCAACTGGTATCCCGTTGACGGCAAGGTGATATACGCCGTCCACCATCCCGGACGTTTCCTCTCGGCCTATCTGCCAAAATCCAGCACCGAGAACGAACGCTCGACCATCGTAATCGAGACGCCCGACGGACAGAAAGTGCTCGTGAGGCAGATTGCCGGAGCGGTCGCCCGCCGCATCGTGACCTATGCCGAACCCGGCGACGAGGCACGGATTGACGAACAGATGGGATTCATCAAATTCGGCTCGCGCGTCGACATC
>CAJJOO010000058.1 GCA_905193395.1 uncultured Porphyromonadaceae bacterium | reverse complement strand
CCATGAACCCGCAGACCCTCTCTATTGTTAAATTTTTTCATCGGGGCATGCCCGCCGATTTTGTATCAGATTTTTTACGTACATTTGCAACTCATAATAAAAGTTACTTCATACCATGGCAGAAATTAAATGTATAGGCATACTTACGTCGGGAGGGGACGCACCGGGCATGAATGCGGCCATACGTGCGGTGACCCGCTCGGCTATTTTCAGCGGTCTCCGCGTAAAAGGCATCTACCGAGGCTATAAAGGCCTCATCGCCGATGAAATCGTCGAATTCCGCACCCAGAACGTCTCGAACATCATCCAGCAGGGCGGCACAATCCTGAAAACCGCCCGCTGCAAGGAATTCACAACACCCGAAGGCCGCCAACTGGCCTACGACGTGATCCGCCGTCACGAAATCGACGCCCTGGTTGTCATCGGCGGCGACGGCTCGCTGAGCGGCGCACGCGTCTTCGCCAATGAATTCAACTTCCCCATCATAGGCCTGCCCGGGACCATCGACAACGACCTCTACGGCACCGACACCACTATCGGCTACGACACCGCCCTGAACACCATCATGCAGTGTGTCGACAAAATCCGCGACACCGCCACCAGCCACGAACGCCTGTTCTTCATCGAGGTGATGGGACGCGACGCCGGCTTCCTGGCCCTCAACGGCGCCATCGCCTCCGGTGCCGAGGCCGCCATCATCCCCGAAATCTCAACCGAGGTCGACCAGTTGGCCGAGCTGATTCAGAACGGCTTCCGCAAGTCCAAAAACTCGTCGATCGTGCTGGTTGCCGAAAGTCCTGTCACCGGCGGCGCAATGGGCCTGGCCGAGCGCGTGAAAAAGGAATTCCCCGGCTACGACGTGCGCGTTTCCATCCTCGGACACCTGCAACGCGGCGGCTCTCCCACGGCCCACGACCGCATTCTGGCCTCCCGCATGGGTTCCGCCGCCATCGACGCCCTGCTCGAGGACCAGCGCAACGTGATGATCGGTATACGCAACGACGAAATCGTCTATGTGCCTATCACAAAGGCGATAAAGAACGACAAGCCCATCAACCGCGAGTTGCTCGGAACCCTGCGGCGCCTGTCAATCTGACCCATCGCGCGAGGCCATGGAGATGCCAACCCCGCTGAAACTGCTGCCCGCGGCCGTCCTGGCGCTCGCGGCCACCGCCTGCGCCAGCATCGGACGCCCCGAGGGCGGTCCCCGCGACGAGAATCCGCCCGTGTTCGTGCGCTCCACCCCCGGCGCAGGCGCCCTCAACGTCGACCGCCGCACCTTCACCCTCTATTTCGACGAGAACGTCGAACTGGAGGACGCCTTCAACAAGGTGGTGGTGTCGCCCGTCCAGAAGGAGGTCCCCACGGTCAGCGCCAACGGCCGCCGCGTCACCGTCAGACTCAATGACACCCTGGTTCCCGGAACCACCTACACCATCGACTTCGGCGACGCAATCAAGGACCTCAACGAGGGCAACGTGCTCGACGGTTTCGCCGTCGATTTCTCCACCGGTCCCGTGCTCGACTCCCTGCGCATCTCGGGCATCGTCCTGCACGCCTCGAATCTCGAGCCCGCCCAGGGAATCATGGTCGGCGCCTATTCAAACCTCTCGGACACCGCTGTCAGCACCCTGCGCCCCGACCGCATCGCCCGCACTAACCAACTGGGACAGTTCACAATACGCAACCTCGCCCCCGGCACCTACAACGTCTATGCCATCAACGACGTGAACCGTGATTTCCACTGGGACCGGTCGGAGGACATCGCCTTTCTCGACTCGGCCGTGACGCCCACGGTGGAATACATCAACGTCACCGACACCCTCTACGATGCCGCCGGAGCCGACTCGCTGGTGACGCGCCGCGGACGCCGTTTCCTGCCCAACGACCTGCTGCTCACCTGGTTCAACATGGACCATAAGCCCCAGTATCTCAAAGACTACGCCCGCCCCGAGGCCCGACGCATGACCATCGAGATGGGCGCACCGACCGACTCGCTGCCGCAGGTAACGATGGTGGGCGGACCCCTCGACGGCGCCCCCGCAACAGCCTGGGCCATACCGCAGTACAGTTCGCGCGGCGACTCCCTGACCCTGTGGCTCTCCGACACCACCGTCATCGCCACCGACTCGGTGCAGATTGCCCTGCGCTACATGCGGCCAGACTCGCTGGACCGCCTTGAATGGACCACCGACACCCTGCGCATGAACGTGCGGCGCCAGCGCGAGAAGAAAAAGGACGCCGAGGCCGACACCGTGGCCCCGCGCTTCGATATCCTCACCATCGAGACCGTCAACGGCACCCAGGAGGTCTACAAGCCCCTGCCGCTGAAATTCCCCCAGCCCCTGGCAAGCATCGACACCGCCGGCATAAGGCTTGAAATACAGTCCGATACGCAGTGGCTACCCGCCGAGCGCGTCCGCATCCTCCCCGACCGAGCCGACCCGCTGCTGCGGCGCATCATCCCCGTGGAATGGGAACCCGGCGCCAAATACCGCCTCACAATCGACTCCGCCGCCATTTTCAACATCTACGGCGAGCACAACCCGCCGCTCACACGCGAATTCACCGTCCGCGCACTCGAAGACTATTCCAACCTGACTTTCAACCTTGTCGGCGCCGACTCCACCGCCGTGGTGGAACTGTTGGATTCGAGCGACAAACCCCTGATGAGCACCCGCAGCGACGGCCACACCGCCGTGTTCCGCTTCGTGACGCCCGGCACCTACTATGCCCGCCTCTATTCGACACCGACGGCAACGGGCAATGGAGCGCCGGCATACCCGACTCCATCCAGCCCGAGGAAGTGGCCTACTACCCCGCAAAACTCGACCTGAAACGCAACTGGGACGTGGAGCAGAACTGGAACGTATACGAACTGCCTGTCGACGCCCAGAAACCCCGCGCCATCCTCCAGAACAAGCCCAAACTGAAACGCGGCGAGGAGGAACCGCAGGAAACCGACGAGGAAGACTATGAAAACGGCTTCCTGGGCGACGGCTTCAACGACCGCACGGGCAACAACCGCGGTAACCGCGGAGGCAACCGTACGGGTGGCATCAGCATCCCCGGCCGCGGGGGCGCCACAATGCAGCAGGGACGCCCGCGCCGCTGACGCCCCCCTCTCCCCCCCCCCGACGCCCGGCAACGACACGCCGGCCCCGACCATCAACCCACTCCACCAATCATCACGCCATGCAGACCATTTCAAGACATATCAGGCTCATAGCCGCGCTGCTGCTCCTCGTGGGCGGGACGGCCATAAATGCTCCGGCCCAGGAATTCATGTGGAACGCCGGTTTCCGTTCGGTGTTCGACAACCGCGAGGGCGACAACAACATAACCGCCACCAAGACAATCATTTTCACCCAACTGGAGCCTGAAATCGGAGTCTACTTCAACTCGCGCCGCGACCTGCTGGCCGGCGGCGTGGTGTGGACCCAGCCGGTGGGCTGCGAATGGGAGGGCCACAAACTGTCGCCCACGCTCTACTACCGCCACAGCGAGCGCCGCTGGGCAATAACCCTGGGTATGTTGCCGCGGGCCTATCTGCACGAGGAACTGCCTGATTTCCTGTGGTGTGACTCGCTGGCATACTTCCAGCGCAACATCCGCGGCGCCCTGGTGCAGGCCTCGGGCAAGAACTATTTCGCCGACCTCTACCTGGACTGGCGCGCCTTGCAGAGCCGCACGCGCCGCGAGGCCTTCAACATCGTGTTCCACGGCCAGTACCGCCTGCCCGGCCGCGTATGGCTGGCCGGCGCCCACCTGATGATGAACCATTACGCCCTCACCGAGGACGCTCCGGAGGACATGCACATCGTCGACAACTTCCTGGTAAATCCATATATAGGCGCCGACCTGAGCCGCAAGACCGGTCTCGACAGCCTGACGGTGCGCGCCGGCGCCCTGCTGACCATCGAGCGCAACCGCGCACGCGACAACTGGGACCTCCCCGGCGGCGGCTGGCTGGACCTCTACGGACGCTGGCGCTTCCTGGAGGTGCGCAACACCACCTACGGCGGCGGACGCCTGCTGCCTTCGTTCAATGAATTCGGCGGCCAACTGTACCAGGGCGAGCCTTATTACCGGTGCCGCTTATACAACCGCACGAAAATCTATGCCGACATCGTGCGCAACCGCTACGTGACGCTCAAGGCCGGCATCGACCTGAACTTCACCGACGATACCTTTGTTTTCTATCAGACAATCAGCGTGAGCGTGAACCTGGGCCAGATTCTGCCCCGCCACCGCGGCGACGCCCTCACCACGCTTCCATAACGACACATAAAACCATGAGCAACAAGATATTACTACGCACCGGCAACGGTTTCGACGTGCATCGCCTCACCGAGGGACGCCGCTGCATCATCTGCGGTGTCGACATCCCGAGTCCCCTTGGCCTCCTGGGCCATTCCGACGCCGACGTGGCCCTGCATGCCCTGAGCGACGCCCTGCTGGGCGCCGCCGCCCTCGGCGACATAGGCCGTCATTTCCCCGACACCGACCCACGGTACAGCGGAGCCGACTCGCGGGCGTTGCTGCGGCATGTGGTCAGCCTGCTGGCCGAGAAGCATTTCGAACCGGTGAACGCCGACATCACCATCATTGCCCAGAAGCCCAAAATGATGCCCTACATCGAGCAGATGCGGGCCAACGTGGCCGCCGACCTCGGCCTGGACATCGACTGCGTGTCGGTCAAGGCCACCACCACCGAGCACCTGGGCTTCACGGGCCGCGGCGAGGGCATCGCCGCCATGGCTACCGTTCTGATAACCAAGACCGAGGCCGAATCATGAGCACGCTGTACATAACCGACCTCGACGGCACGTTCCTCGACAACGAGGCGCGCGTCAGCCCCGTGTCGGCGGCCACAGTGACACGCCTCAGCCACAGCGGGGCGATGATTTCAGTGGCCACGGCACGCACCCCGGCCACCGTGGTGCCCCTGCTGGCCGACACCTACACCACGGCCGAACTGGTGGTTATGACCGGCGCAGCGCTCTGGGACCGTCCAGGGGCATGTTTCGACAACCTGCGGCTGATTCCCCGCAGCCAGGCCGGCAAGGTAATCGCGGGCTTCGAAGGCTCGGGCATCAGCCCCTTCATCTATACCCTTTCGGGGCGGACGATGCTGCACGTGTTCCACCGCGCCGCGGTGCTGTCGCAGCCGGAGGCGACTTTCGTGCGCGAGCGGTCGCACCTGACCCTGAAACGCTTCTATCTGAATACCGAGGCGCCCTCGCAGGCCCTCGACAGCATGATTCTGGCCTTCGCCATGGGCGCCGAGGAGCCTATCCGCGACGTAGCCGCACGCCTTGAGGCCACAACCGAGTGCCATGTTTCCTTCTACAAGGACACTTATACCCCGGATTTGTGGCTCCTGGAAGTGTTTGCCGCCGGGGTGTCGAAAGCCGGCGGCGTGGAGCGTCTGCGGCGTTCGTGCGGCGCCAACCGTGTGGTGGCTTTCGGCGACAATCTCAACGACATACCCATGCTGCGGGCGGCCGACGTGGGTGTGGCGGTGGCAAATGCCCTGCCGCAGGTGAAGGATGCCGCCGACATTGTGATCGGGCCGAACACCGACGATGCCGTGGCCCGGTTTATCGAAGAAGATTTCAACAAGCAGTGCCATGGAAGATAAGAAACTGTTCCTCATTGACGCCTACGCCATCATATACAGGGCTTTCTATGCCCTGATACGCTCGCCGCGCGTCACCTCGCGGGGCTTCAACACCTCGGCCATTTTCGGATTCTGCAACACCCTGGACGAGGTGATGCGCAAGGAAAATCCGGCCTACATCGCAGTGTGCTTCGACCCGCCGGGCGGCCATACCTTCCGCAACGAAATGTTCCCGGAATACAAGGCCCAGCGCGACAAGCAGCCCGAGGACATCACCGCCGCCATTCCATATATAAAACGCATACTTGAAGCGCGTTGCATCGCCGTAATCGAGCGCGAGGGCTACGAGGCCGACGACGTTATCGGCACCCTGGCCCGCAAGGCCTCGGAGCGCGGTTTCACCACCTACATGATGACCCCCGACAAGGACTACGGCCAACTGGTGGACGAACACACCTTCCAGTACCGCCCGTCGCTGGGCGGCCAGGGCTTCGAAATCCGCGGCCCGCAGGAGGTGTGCGAGCGCTACGGCATCTCGTCGCCGCGCCAGGTGGTTGACCTGCTGGCACTTGAAGGCGACGCCTCGGATAACGTGCCGGGCTGTCCCGGGGTGGGCGAGAAGACCGCCGCGAAACTCATCGCCGAGTGGGGCAGCGTCGAGAACCTGCTGGAACATGCCGCCGAGGTGAAGGGCGCAGTCGGCCGCCGTCTGGCCGACAATATCGAGCAGATCCGCCTCTCCAAGGTGTTGGTCACCATCAACACCGATGTTCCCCTGGATGTCGAGCCAGAGACCCTGCGCCGCTGCGAACCGGACATAGCGGCGCTGAGAGCAATATATGACGAACTGGAATTCCGCACATTGGCGGCCCGTCTGGGCGACGCTACCACGGCCGAAAGCGACGCCGAAAAGCCTGCCGAGACCCCGAAACCGGCCGGCGTAGCCCTGCCCGAGCCTAAATTTCCGAACACGCCCGAGGAAATCGCCGATTTTCTCAGAATGGCCGTGCAGGCGCCCGAGGTTGGGCTGGCGGCCTCCGTAATCGGCGACGAGGCCATGACTGCCACGCTCAACGGCCTGGCAGTGAGCGTGCCGGGCCGCACGGCCTACATCGCCATGCCCGACTTCGAGCCCGAACGCGCCGAGGTGATGACACTGTTGCAGCCGCTGATGGCCTCCACGGCCACTCTGGTGTGCCACAACGTCAAGTTCCTGAGTCTTATCCTGCGCCGCATGGGCGTGGAGTGGACGGCGGCCTATTTCGACACCTCCGTGGCCCACTATCTGCTGGCCCCCGAGATGAAACACGACATTTCGACCGTCGCACTGGCCATTCTGGGCCACCGCACAGCCGATTACGACCTGCCCGCCAAGGGCCGCTCCAAGACGCCCGACCTGAGGCAGGAGGCCCTGGCGGCCTGCGAGCGCAGCGCCCTGGTCACCGCCCTGCGGCCGCGCCTCACGGAGGCCCTGGCCCGCGAGGACCTGCTGAAACTGTATACCGATATCGAGGCGCCATTCATCCCCGTCCTCGCCGACATGGAATGGGAGGGAGTGACCGTCGACGTGGCCGAACTGCATGCCATGTCGCGCCGTCTGGGACGACAGTTGGCCGAACTGGAAGAGGAGGTCTACACCCTGGCCGGAACACGCTTCAACGTGGGCTCGCCGGCGCAGGTAGGTCAGGTGCTTTTCGAGCGGCTGGCCATCGACTCCTCCGCCAAACGCACAAAGCGCGGCGCCTGGTCCACCACCGAGGAAATCCTCGAGAAATATGCCCGCGAACATCCCATCGTGGCCCTGATTCTGCGCATCCGCGGCCTCAAGAAACTGCTGGCCACATACATCGACGCGTTGCCCACGATGATAAATCCGCGCACAGGCCGCATCCACACCACTTTCAATCAGATAATTACGGCCACAGGGCGAATTTCGTCCACCAACCCCAATTTGCAGAACATCCCGGTGCGTCAGCAGATCGGCGCCGAGATCCGCCGGTGTTTTGTGGCAAGGCCCGGCTGGGTGCTCATCGACGCCGACTATTCCCAGATCGAGCTGCGGGTGCTGGCCCATATCGCCGATGACCCCATTATGA
>CAJJOO010000057.1 GCA_905193395.1 uncultured Porphyromonadaceae bacterium | reverse complement strand
TCAGCAGGTTTTTATCAAATTTTAAATAACTCATGTTTTAGGATTGGTTATATGTATTTTTCAGTTGGCGGGTTTGTACGGCCGTCGGGCCGTTTGTGTTAGACCCCACGAAGTTAAGCCAATTTTGTACAATCCGCAACTTTTTCTGGCGTTTTTTGATAAAATAATTTAAAAGAGGCGCGAAAGACGAATAATTGCCGCCGGAAAGCCGTGGGGCGCTTGCAGACGTCATGATTACGCGACATCGGTGATTGTTTTAAATATTTTAACTAAAACGCGGTGAAAAATTTGCATATTCTGTCACTCCTTGCTACCTTTGTACGTCATTATACTGAAATAGTATGCGGAACGCTATGAAGAAACTGTTCATGACCCTGCTGATGTGTGCCGTGAGCCTGGCCGGGATGGCCGGTGACGGCTATGTGGTGCCCGTTGAGGGTGCCCATTGGCGTGTAGGCGCCGGAGTGGGTGTCGTGACCCCGGTGAAGGGCGGAGGCTTCTTCTCGTCGATGCGTCCGGCCGCGGGCTTCGATTTCTCGCGTGCTTTTACGCCGTCTCTGGCGCTGGGTGTCGAGGCTGTGTGGAGTGTCAACACCTCGAGACTGCCACGGATGCAACATTCGGCCACATTTTTCGACCATTCTTATATCGGCGCCTACGGCCAGTACGAACTGCTGCCGTCGGCATCGCGTTTCGGCATAGCCCTGATGGCCGGCGCCGGATGGGGACGCTGCTACGTGGCATACGCCCCCGACCACAGTTTCTTTGCCACCACTGCCGGCCTGTCGCTATCGTTCAGGCTGTCGAACCGCCTGAGCCTGGTGCTGAGTCCGGCGTTTGTGTGGAACATGAGCGACGCCGATATTTCCGGCACCTCGGCCGGATACAAGGCCTCGAGGTGCATGTTCGGGCTGCGGACAGGCGTCCGCTACCGTTTCGGCTCGGGATTCGAGCCGGTGCGCGTCTATGACTCCGGCGAAATCGACGCCCTCAACGGCCAGGTGAACACTCTGCGCAGCAATCTCGACGAATGTGGCAGGAGGGTCGAGGCCATGGCCGCCGACCTTGAGGAATCGTCGCGCCGCCCGGCGGAAATCGTGCGCGAAGTAGCCGTGGACAACCGCTTCAACACCGTCTACGACGTATTCTTCCATGCCGGGAGGTCCGACATTTCCCGCGACCAGTTGCCAAACATCGAACGCATTGCGGCGGCGCTGAAAAACAATCCGCAGTCGCGTGTCGTTATAGAAGGGTACGCAAGCCCCGAGGGCGGCAGCGACGTCAACAGTCGCCTGGCCACAGACCGCGCCAATGCCGTCCGCGATGTTCTGACGGGCCGCTATGGCATCCCGGCTTCGCGAATCACGGCCCGCGGCTGCGGCGTTGGCCACATATTCGACGACGAGGCCTGGAACCGCGTGAGCGTCTGCACCATATACGTGAAATAATCCCCCCCCCGCAGCGGGAACACAAAACACTCATAACCATGGAATTCTACGACTTATTCGGCTGGTGCGCAAGCATCTGTATGATTCTGGGCTATTTGCCCCAGGCAATCGTGACTATGCGTACCCGCGACACAGACGGCATCGCCATGCCAACGTTCATAATGATGGGCCTCGGATCGCTGTTTTTCGTCATCCAGGGCGTCATGATGGGCAACTGGCCCCTTGCCGTCACGAACATAATCACCCTGATATGCTCGGTGATTATTTTCTCGATTAAAATCTACAACGACCATTTCCGGCGGCGCTGACAATCGGGCGCTTGCCGTTGGCGTCTTTTTTTCGTAACTTTGCGGCAGATGAACAGATTTGCCGACATTGTGGCCGACACAATCGCCCGGCGCGGCCTTCCGCAGCCGCCGGTGCGCCTTGTCGTGGCCGTCAGCGGAGGAGCCGATTCGGTGGCCCTGCTGTCGGTCCTTGTGGCCCTGGGCTACGACTGTGTGGCGGCGCATTGCAATTTCCACCTGCGCGGGGCCGAATCCGTGCGCGACATGCACAGCGTCGAGCGCCTCACCGAGGCACTCGGCATCGACCTGTGCATCCGCGATTTCGATGTCGAGGCACAGCGACGGGAAAGCGGCGAGTCGGTGGAAATGGCCTGCCGCACGCTGCGCTACCGCTGGTTTGCCGACCTGCTGGAACGTGAGCATGCCCGCGCCATTGCGGTGGGGCATCACCGCGAGGACCGTCTGGAAACATTCTTCATCAACACAATCCGCGGTTCGGGCATCAAGGGCCTTCCGGCCATGAAGGCCCGCAACGGCTACATAATCCGCCCGCTGATTGACACCACACGCGGCCAGATCGAGGAATACCTGCGCGGCCTTGGTCTGGACTGGGTGGACGACTCCACCAACGAATCCGACGACTTCCTGCGCAACCGCGTACGCCACCACCTGCTGCCGGCCCTCGATGCCGTCAGCCCCGGAGCCGCCGACGGCATCCTGCGCACGCTGGACCATCTCGACGAGAACAGCCGCGTCTATTCCCGCGGAGTTGAGGCGCTGATGGCGCCATATTCGCACGGCGGCGAGATTGACCTTGCGGCGCTTTCCTCGGACCCTGATGCCTGACTGCTGCTTTTCGAAACCCTTGCGGCGGAAGGCTTCAACCGGACGCAGACCGACGATATGCTTGCCGCGGCACAGCGTTCGGGTGGTCTGTTCCATGCTTCGGCCGGGCACTTGCGCGAGGTAGACCACGGCATCCTGCGGCCCGCACGCGCCTCTGCGATAGCCACGGCCGATGCCGTCGAGGTGTCGCTGGCACGCCACATTCAGGAACCCGTGGAGATTGCGGTGAGCCTGCACGACGTGGCCGGTTTCCGTCCCGAGCGCCGAGCCGACGTGATGTATCTCGACGCCGCCGTCCTGGACGAAGCCCACCACTGGGTGCTTCGCCATCCCCGGCGCGGCGACCGCATGACGCCTTTCGGACTCGACGGCAGCCGCCTGCTGAGCGACATATTCGCCGAGGCGCGCCTGAGCCGCCTAGGGAAGCAGCGAGCATGGCTGCTGACCTGCGACGGCACTGTCGTATGGGCCGTGGGACTGCGGCCCGGCAATTTCGCCACTGTCGGCCCCGGCACACAGCGCTACCTGCGCCTGCAACTGGTAGGCTCCGCTCCCCAAGCCCGTTAATCCCTATAACCCGAAATCCAAGAAAAACATCAAGATATCATGCACCACTTATCACTTTCAATCCTTGCCGCCGCCCTCGTGGCAATTCCCGCCGCCGGCCGCGACATCGTGGCCACCGACGCCTACCGCTGGCACGGCGACACCATCACCCAGGGCGAATACATGTCCTATTCGCCCGACGGCGTCCAACTCATCTCCACCTATTCCGCCCAGCCGGGATATTATATGCCCGTTGACAAACAGTGGCACCTGAGCCGCGATATTTCGGCCTATCCGGCGCTGAGAACCCCAAACCGCCTCCACACGGCCATCTACAACCTCGGCCTGGAAGAGATGCTGAATGCCGTCGAACCCGATACCACTCTGCGCACCGGCCGCGAATGGGCCGGCGTGTGGACGCGTGACGTAAGTTATTCAATCCTGCTTTCAATGGCCTATCTGCAGCCCGAGGCCTCGCGCATTTCGCTTATGAAGAAGGTCCTGCCCGACGGCCGCATAATCCAGGACACCGGCAGCGGCGGCGCATGGCCCGTAAGTTCCGACCGCCTGGTGTGGATTCTCGCCGCCTATGAGGTCTACAAGGTGACCGGCGACCGCGCCTGGCTGGAATACATCTATCCGATTGCGGCCAAGTCCGTCGAGGCCGACTCGGTGGTGACTCAATCCACCTCAACCGGTCTGGTGAAAGGCGAGACCTCGTTCATCGACTGGCGCGAGCAGAGTTATCCGCGCTGGATGCAGACCGCCGATATCTATGGTTCCGAGGCTCTCGGCACATCGGTCGTACACGCCCGCGCCTATGAGGTGCTGGCAGACATGGCCGAAGAACTCGGCCACAAGACCGCCGCGGCCGACTACCGCAAGCGTGCTGCCGCCATTGCCTCGGCCGTCAACCGCAATCTGTGGCTCGAGGACAAAGGTTACTATGCCATGTACAACTACGGCCGCGAATTTCCCGTGCTGAATCCGCGCGCCGAGACCTTAGGTGAGTCGTTGGCCATCCTTTACGGCGTAGCCGACGACGACCGTGCCCGCACAATCACCGAATCGAATCCTACCACACCCTTCGGCGTCGGTATCTTCTTCCCGCAGATCAGCGACATGACGCCTTATCACAACAATGCCCTCTGGCCTTGGGTGGCCTCGTTCTGGGGCCTGGCAAATGCCAAGGCCGGCAATGAACAGGGCGTGATGGAGGCTATCGGCTCGGTGTTCCGCCCCGCTGCCCTCTTTACCACCAACAAGGAGAATTTCGTTCTTGACAACGGCGACATAGCCACGGAACTGAACTCGTCGAACATGCTGTGGTGTCTCGCCGGCAACCTGGCCCTGACCCACCGTATTCTGTTCGGAATCAATTTCGAGAAAGACGGCCTGGCTTTCCGACCTTTCGTGCCGCGTGCCCTGGGCGAGACACGTTCGCTGGACGGTTTCCGCTACCGCGACGCCATTCTAGACATAACAGTTAGGGGCTATGGCGACCGCATTGCCTCGTTTACCCTCAACGGACGCCCGCACGAACCCTTCATCCCCGCCGACATCAAGGGCCGGAACAAGATTGAAATCACCATGGCCGATAACGATATCGCCCCGCTCGGCGTGAACCATACGGCCAATGTCAAGGCGCCCCTCACCCCTGTGGCTTCGCTGGTGAATTCGCCCGAACTCGATGGCCCCGGTGTGCCCGTCAACAACCTGCTGCAATGGCAGCCCATCGAATATATCGCCGGATACATAGTGCTGCGCGACGGACAGCCCATAGACACCGTGCGCACCACATCCTATGCCGCCACCATCCCCGGCCAATACCAGGTGATTGGCTTCAGCGACAAGGGCGTGCAGTCCTTCGCCTCAGAGCCACTGGATAATTTCGAGACCTACATCTACGAAATTCCCGGCGAAGGCACCGCCATGATTTCCGAGGAAATATCCTATCGGCCGGCAACGCCGGTCGAGGGTTATCACGGCGCCGGTTTCGCCGAGACCGACCACCGCACCGCGCCTGCGCCTGTCACAATCGACGTCCCCGCCGACGGACTTTACTCCGTGACCGTCGTCTATGCCAACGGCAACGGTCCTGTCAACACCGAAAACAAATGCACCATCCGTAGCCTCGCGGTCGACGGCAAGGACGCCGGAACCGTGGTGATGCCCCAGCGCGGCGTGGCCAACTGGAACGACTGGGGCCGCTCGTTCCCCGTCACCGTTCCGCTGACCCGCGGCAAGCACAGCCTGCAACTGCGTTTCGACACCGTGGACGAGAACATGAATCCCGCCACCAACCACGCCCTGGTGGACCGTATCGTTGTCAAGCGGCTGCGCTGACGGTTGCAGACCGTGAAAAAATCGGAGCCTTTTGCGGTCTCGGTTTGGCCGTTAGGCAGGATTTGCATATCTTTGCAAGGACTTTTTTCCGGCGGAAGACAACAGCCGCCTTCCGCCGGAAATAATTACGTAAAAACCTAAAAAGAATATATAGCAACACTATGAAAAAGCAATTGACAACGTTCCTGCTGGCCCTTGCCGTCGCCGCCCAGGTGGCAGTGGCTGTGCCCGCGCGGCGCGGTGTTCTCCACACAGTCACGCAACCCGACGGCACGACTGTCACCCTGCAGAGGGTAGGTGATGAGAACGCCCACTTCTATGTAACCACCGACCGTGTTCCGGTAATGGCAGATGCCACAGGCCGCTACTGTTTCGCACGTCTCGACGCATCCGGCCGTGCCGTGGCCTCGGATGTCCAGGCAGCCGACGCATCACACCGCGATGCACGCCAGACAGCCTATGTGGCCGCACTCGACCGCCCCTCGCTCTATAAATCCCTTTCCGCCTCGCGCTCACGCATGGCCGTGGCCCCCCGCCGTGCCAATGCCTCGTCGGGCATCGGCCTTGAAGGCGCGCTGTTCCCCCACGAGGGCGATGTGAATGCCCTGGTGATTCTGGTCGAGTTCTCCAACAAGAAATTCACCGTTCCCAATCCCGAGCAGTACTACGAGGACTTCCTGAACAAGGAAGGCTTTGCCCAGCACAATGCAACCGGTTCGTGCCGTGACTATTTCATGTCGGTTTCCGACGGCAAGTTCCGTCCAAAGTTCGACGTCTACGGCCCCGTGACCCTCGGTACGATGGCCACCTATGGCGCAAACGACTTCTGGGGCAACGATGTGGGCGCCGGACAGATGGTTTACGAAGCCTGCAAAAAACTGGATTCGTCGCTCGATTTCTCGAAATACGACCTCAACGGCGACGGTTTCGTTGACAACGTCTATATCATCTATGCCGGCCAGGGCGAGGCGTCCTACGGTACCGACGATACCATCTGGCCCCACCGTTGGGTGATGAAATATGCCTATGGCAGCGATCCCATGTTCGACGGCGTCTATGTCAGCGACTATGGCTGCTGCAACGAGTACGACCGCGTCGCTCCCACCGGTATCGGTACCTTCTGCCATGAATTCGGCCACGTGATGGGTCTGCCCGACCTCTACACCACCGACTACAACGAGGCAGCCCTCATCGCCACTCCCGGCGACTGGGACATCATGGACCACGGCTCGTACAACAATGACGGCCGCACGCCTCCCTCCTATTCGGCCTACGAGCGCAACGCCATGGGTTGGCTGAACCTCATCGAGATTAACGGCCCGGCAAGCATCGACCTGCCCGCCATCACCGATAGCAATTCGGCCTGCATCATCAATACCGGCGACCCAAATGAATTCTTCCTGCTCGAAAACCGCCAGCAGAAAGGCTGGGACGCCCATGTCCCCGGCCACGGCATGCTGGTATGGCACATTGACTTCGACATTAATGTCTGGAAGAACAATGAGGTGAACAACGACGCGAAACACAACTACGTGGACATCGAGGAGGCCGGCGGCATCGTCGACAACGAGGACGTCGCCACCATGGCCACCTATGCCTTCCCCGGCACTTCGCGCGTCACCTCTATTACCGACGACACCAAGCCCTATTCGCTCCGCACCTGGGACAACAAGGGCCTGGGCCTGCCTGTAACCGATATTACAGAGAAGAACGGCATCGTTTCCTTTGATGTGGCCGGCGGTATCGTCGACCTGGGCATTCCCGTTCCCGTGCTGTCTGCCGTTACCGGCGACGGCTTCACCGTCACCTGGCAGCCTGTCGAAAAGGCCTTCACATATACCGTCGACGTGACCGATGCCGACGGCAATCCCGTCGAAGGCTTCACGGGCGTCGAGGTTTCCGAATGTACCTTCACCGCGCGCCATCTGACAGCCGAGACAGCCTACGGCGTGGCCGTCACCGCCCGCCGTGCGGCCAACGCCTCCAAGGCATCGGATGTGCTGGCTGTCACCACCGGTCCTCTGACTTTCGACGTGACCGTGCCCCGCGCCCTCTCGGCCGAAAATGTCGGCGGAAACAACTTCACTGCACGCTGGGAACCTGTCGATGGCGCCACCGGCTATCTGCTCACTGTCGTCGCACATACACAAGGCAGCGGCTCGACCGAGACCAATGACTTCGGCGCCGGCAACTCGCTCAAAATGCCCGAAGGCTGGACCTCCAACTCCAGCGCCGTCTACGGTTCGAACTCCACCGGTTACTTCGGCAAGGCTGCCCCCTCCATCAAACTCGCCAAA
>CAJJOO010000056.1 GCA_905193395.1 uncultured Porphyromonadaceae bacterium | reverse complement strand
ATGGAGGCCGAGGATGTCATTGGCCTCGCGGATGAAGGCACGGCGCAGGCGATGGAGGTCGGCGCCGTCGTACGACACTATCAGTCCGGCGATTTTGCCTTCGGGCGTTTCGGCCACAAGTGTATTGAGATAACTGTACTGCGAGTCGGTGCGGGCAGCCAGACGGGTGAAGGTTTCGTCAACGAGGTGGCGGCGTTCGGCCGAACCGGCCAGCGAGAGGGCGATTTCCTCACCGACGGCCATGATGACGGCGCGGGCAATGTCCGGAGCATCGGCCTGATGTTTATCTGATTGTTTCCCATTTCTTTATCATAGGTTTATGTGGTTTTCTTTCAGCGTTTTTATAGCGGAATTATGATAGTCGTCGGCGGCGTTTCGGTAGCCGTTTTCGCGCATGCTGCTTTCGCGGGCGTGAATGTCGAAAAGGGCTTTCTGGCGCTCCATGGTGCCGGCTTCGGTACCCACGACACGCAGGGCATCTTTTCGGCCCGCTTCGACGGCTTCGGGAACCGGTGTGGAGAACGACCCTGTGCCGAGGACCGACCCATCATCGCAACTGCGTGAGATAAGGACGATTATGCCCACAACCAAGATTGCGAAAATGGTCAGTACCAGGGCCACGCGGTCTTTCCTGAGTTTCCGGCCGGCCATATATGATGTGCGTTTACGCACCTTTGGTTTATTTGCGTTGCCTGTCATCAGTCGTTAAGAATTATTGCGAGTTTTGCACAAGCCATGGCATCGTCGAGGGCGTTGTGGTGGTTATGGAGGGGTATTCCGAAGAAATCGCTGAGGCTGTCGAGCGATTTTGACTGCAACATCCCGCGAGGAATCTTGCGGCGTGCCGCCACCAGCGTACATTCCCATCGTTCCGGTGGTTCGAGTCCGTAGACGCGGCAGGCGGCGCGGATGCAGCCAGCGTCGAAACGGGCGTTGTGGGCCACCAGGGTGAAGCCTTCGAGCCAGTCGCTCCATGCGTCCCATACGTTCCCGAAGACGGGCGAGTCGCAGGTGTCGCGGTCGCTGAGTCCGTGAACGGCGGTGTTGCGCGCCAGATAATAGTCGGGTTCGGGATTGACGGTGGTGTAGCGGCTGTCGACGATAATCCCGTCCACCACCTTTACTGCCCCTATGGCACAGATGCTTGACGGTTCGGCGTTGGCCGTCTCCACGTCTATGGCAATGAAATCTTTCATTGCCGGCCGGCGTCGATGATTTGAAACACACGTTCGCGGACGTCCTCCATGAGCCGGCGGGGTGTCGATGTGGCACCGCAGATGCCTATCGATTCGGCATCGTGCAGCCATTCGGGGCGCAACTGTGAGGCGTCGGCGATGAGGTGGGTCGAGGGATTGACGTCGTGGCAATGTCCGTAAAGGATTTTGCCATTGCTGCTTTTCTCGCCGGCCACGAAGATTACTACGCTGTGTCCGGCAGCGAACTTGCGCAGGTGTTCCACGCGCCCTGCCACCTGGCGGCATATTGTGTCGTAGGAAGTGAGAGTCGCTCCCGGAGCCAGGCGGCTGCGGATCCCGTCGATTATGGCATTGAAGCCCTCGACGCTTTTGGTGGTCTGCGAGTAGAGGGCTACGTCGCGGCTGAAATCAATCTTGTCAAGGCCCGAAAGGTCTTCGACCACAATGGCTTTGCCTTCGGTCTGGCCCACCAGGCCGTTTACCTCGGCGTGTCCGGCCTGGCCGTAAATCACAATCTGAGCCTTGCCGTCGGAGGCGTCGTAGGCGGCCTTGATGCGCTGCTGGAGTTTCAGCACCACGGGGCAGGTGGCGTCGATGATGCTGATTCCGTTCCGGCGGGCGATGTCGTAGGTCGACGGGGGTTCGCCGTGGGCGCGCAGCAGTACCTTGACGCCATGGAGGTTGTACAGGTCGTTATGCGTTATTGTCTCGAGTCCGCATGCTTGCAGGCGCTCCACTTCGTTGCTGTTGTGGACTATGTCGCCCAGACAATAGAGGTGTCCGGACGCGGCCAACTGGTCCTCGGCCTTGCGGATAGCGGTCACGACGCCGAAGCAGAATCCCGATTTCTCGTCAATTTCAACAACGGGACGGTTCATGCCTTTTCGGATATTCCTTTTACGGCGGCTTCGAAATGGTCCATCAGCCAGCGGTTCTGTTCTTCGCGGGTCATAGTGGAATTGTCCAGGGCAATGGCGTCGTCGGCGCGGCGCAGGGGGCTTTCGCTGCGTGTGCGGTCGATTTCGTCGCGATGCACCACGTTGGCGAGGACTTCGGCAAAGGTTACTGTCGAGCCTTTTTCGACGAGTTCGGAAAAACGGCGCTGTGCGCGGGTCTGGGCCGAGGCGTCGACGAAAATTTTCAGTTCTGCATCGGGAAAGACGGTGGTGCCTATGTCGCGGCCATCCATCACGATGCCTTTCGACGCGCCCATGGCCTGCTGTTTGGCCACCAGGTCGTGGCGCACGGCCGGAATGGCCGATACAGGTGAAACGACGTTCGATACACGCAACTGGCGGATGTCTGCCTCCACATCCTTGCCGTTGAGCATGGTGTGCTGGGTGCCGTCGGGCATCGGGAGGAAGTCAATCTGAATGTCGGGCAGGGCGGCGGTGAGGGCCTCGGCGTCTACGCTGCCGTCGGATGTCACCAAGCCGTGTTCCAGCCCGTAGAGGGCGACGGCGCGGTACATTGCGCCGGAATCTATGTAGCGGTAGCCGATTGCGGCGGCGAGCCTGCGGGCCATGGTGCTTTTGCCGGACGACGAGAATCCGTCGATGGCTACGATTATGCGGGGAAAAGTCTTGTTCATATTATATTATGTAACTCTTTGGTCTTATTTCACGAGGTCGTTGAGACTGAGGGTGAGATTGAGCATGAAAGTGGTGGCGCCGGTATGCGGCTGGGCGAAGGCCAGGCCCACGCCGAAACCGCGGCCCTTGAAACCTCCGGCCAGTGACCATCCCGACAGGAAACTGCGGGAGTATGTCGCCATATCGGTGCGCATTTTATAGTTGTAGCCGACGCCGAGATAGAAGTTGCGGCTTGAAATGAGGTCGGCTCCGAATATCAGGTGCCGGAACAGGTTGCTGCTGAAGGAGTCTTTAAGTTCCGGTTTGGCATCGGACGAGCCGTCGCCACGGTCCAGGTATGGTAGTTTCCATTTCGTGAGGTTCCAGGCCGTCACGGAAAAGCGCACCGGGAAGGTGCCGAATACCTTCGACCAGCCGAGGCGGATGTCGAAAGGCAGGCGGTCGTAGGACTGGTCGAAGCGCTTGACCTGTCCGCCGAGGTTGGCCAGAACCAGCGAGAGGGAACTGTCATGATCCGGGTCGAAATAGTTAAGGCCTAAATCGGTGGAAATGGCGAAGGCCGTGTAGTCGGCATATCCGCTGTAAAGCATTTTCAGCGAGATGCCGCCACGCAGACGGTCTGTGATGTCGTGGGAAAATGAGCCGCCGAAGGAAACGTCCTTGGGCGAGAAGGTGCCGACGGTGCTGCCGTCGGGCAGTGTTTCGGTAATCGAGCCGTAGCCGAAATACTGGATATGAGCGCTCCATGCGCCGCGTTCGCCGGCGCTGTGGGCATAGCGCACTCCGGCAAAATTGCTGCCGCCGATATATCGCATATAATTCAGTGCAATCTGGCCCGACATTTCCGGACCGAGCAGGGCCGGGTTCATGTCGGTACTCATTACGTCGTCGTCAACGAGCGATATGTTGATGCCGCCCAGACCGTATATGCGGCTCGACGAGGTGACGTTGAGCCAGTTGTAGGCCGAAGATCCGTCCTGGGCCGGGGCATCCGTGCATACGGCCGCGAGGACCGGGAGACACAGCAGGCGAAGGGTTGATGTGAGTTTCATTCTTTAATAACGGCCGCGGGGGTGCGATATTGCATCAGGCAGGCGCAAGCAGTCACTTTATTATTGTACATAGAGCGGGAGGCAGCGTGTCATGTAGTCGCGGGCCTCGCCCCAAGGTGTGTAGAGCACCGTGCTGCCGGGTTGTAGCGGCACGGGCTTCTCGTTGACGTCCACGCGGATATAATAGTGTCCGGATTCCTTGGCCCGGAACAGGATTATCTGCAGGTTGGCGGCCATGGGGACCACGTCGAAATCGCGCCAGTGCAGTGCCACAGTGTCGAAATAATTTGTCATGTAGTAGCAGCCTTTCAGACGCAGCAGCGACAGCAGGGGCATCAGCGTCTCGGCATGGCCGAAGCGCAGATTGGCCACCGAGGGATTCGTGCCGCCGATGAAGCCTTCGGTCGTGGCGATGATGTCCTGAAGCAGTGCCGAGGCAATCTCAGCGGGTACCGCGGAAACCGTTGTGGCCGTGCGCTGAAGATATTGGCGCAGGTTGAAGCAGGACCACAGGGCGTTGTATTCTTCCTTGGTGAAGTATTGGGATGCGCCGGCCTCTACGCCCATGCAGGAGCAGCCGGCAATCACATAGTATTCCGTGATAGCCAGATCGCGTGCCTCGTCGTCCGTGGCAAAGGGGTAGCGGTCGCCCAGGACACGTCGGATGGCTGTTGTGGGGCATGCCGTGGCGAAATAGGCATCGTAGGCCGGACTCCACAGTTTGTCCTTGCGGAACTGCAGATAGTCGTTGTCAACGTCAAAAGGCCGCATAAGGGCGCTGTTGACTCGGCCTGTGGAGGTTATGAAGTTGATGCGGTTGTCCATACGGTCCAGTTGGTGGGTGAAGGAGTACATGCTCATCATGCTTCTGGGCGAATAAGACGAAATGGCCGTGACTGACGCTCCGCCGCTGAATATCTCGCCGAAGTTGTAGAACATGCGGGTCGCAATCGAGCGCTGTTCGGCCATGCCGAGCGAGTCGAGGGCGCCCCACTGGTTGTTGCTCCTCTCGATTACCAGGTCGTTGAGCCGCATGAGCCTGCGTCCCAGAGGCGTGATGGTGCCGAGCGAGTCGGCGCGGAGCAGCGCCTGGCGCATTTTGAGGCAGTTGGCCGCCGAGGCCGGATAGCGCGAGCCATGGCGGCCCACATGGTTTATGTAGACCGGTTTGAGCGAGTCGGGGAACACGGCGGGATTCACCTCGGCCGGATAGGGCGTCAGTGAACCCTGGCACATCTGCATGGAATAGTCGGTGGCCATAGGGTCGGCGGCGCGGAGGCCGAGGACCGTGGCCAGAACCAATATGGCGGTGATATATTTTCTCATGGCTTGATATATTATTTTCTGTGAGAAAGAATCCATCCTACGGGCACGAAAGCGCCGACAAGGATGCGGCAACCCGCATGGTCGACATCGCCGAGAATCTCGCGGACGCCGCGGCCGGTGCGCAGGCCGTCCATCGACATGCCCACCACGGCTTTCATCATTTCCTTGGGGCTGTGCAGCAGATAGCGCCCCACAAGGTTGTTGACCTCGTATTTCCAGAGATGATAGTTGGCCTTCGAGCGGTTGGCGCTCCGGGCCATGGTGATGGAATCGGCCGCGTCGCGGTAGTAGTCGCGCACGGGGACGTCGATGATGGATTCGAGATACTTCTTGCCCATTTCAAACCACACGATGGCTTCCGGACAGTAACTGGTCTTTTCCTTGAAAACCGGAAAGGGGAACTCGCGCAGCACGTCCACGCGGTTGAATCCGCACATCTCGCCCTTCACCTTGTCCTTGAAACGCATGTCCTGGGAATGGACGTGATAGGGTTGGCGAGGCAGCGGCGTGCCGACTATCTTGCCGGTATACGGGTCCTTGCATCGTGCGGTGACGCCCTTGAACAGGTGTCTTTCCCCGGCAGGGATGTCGGTCCAGCCCTTGTAGAATACCGTCAGGGCGTTGTCGAGGAATGTATCGTCGCTGTCGAGGTTGGCCAGGACTTCGCCGCGGGCCAACGCGGCGGCAACGTTGCTGGCCACGTGCTTGCCGCCGTTTTCCTGATATCGGTAGATGATGGGCAGGCGGTTTTCGGCGCACCATTGTTCGACGAGTTCGCGGGTGTCGTCGCTGCTGCCGTCGTCGACGATAATCCATTCAAATTCAATCGGATTACCGTTCTCATCTTCCGGCCGTTTCATGGCCAGCAACGATTCATAGCAGCGCGAGATAGTCGCGCGGCGGTTGAATGTTGGGGTAACGAATGTCATCCACGGAGTTGCCTCCTTATATTTAGGGCTTGTCAGGTCCATTTTCTCCGATTTCTGAAATACCAGTGCAAATATAATAAATTATTTGCGATATTCGCAGAAAAAGAATAGCGGACGTCGGTCTTAGAAAAAGAATGTTTGTCAATGTTGGAACATTTACCTTGTGCAGTACTGCACTTTCGTATTAGAATACGGCAATGATTTGTTGAAAGACTCTATATAAAAAATAAAAGTCCCAACTTTTGTAGTTGGAACTTTTACTTTTGTGAATTCGGGAATTAACGAGAATCGTCGATGTTTAATTGAAGAGGGAAGTTATAGGAAAAATCCTCTGCAATACTCTTATTTCGTTACTCTTTCCCAAGTCCAAAGTTCATAATAGCCGAAAGCATCTTTGTCGTAACCATCGCCGTCAGATGCTTCACTATCGTATCTTTGCCATACGATTTTGTTTTGAGAAACCGATTTAGTTCTCATCTTCTCAATCTGTGTTTCTCCGTCGTAGTCAACCGTAACATTGACCCAACCATCTTTATAGGACCAGGTGAACTTATATCCTTCACTGTTGTTCTGGTAATCGGTCAGATTTTCATAACCGATTCCAGTCCCGTTTGCGTTGACGACGAATATATCATTGTCGCCATCTTGTGCCCAAGCTCCTACAATGATGGAGGTTAGTTGGTCGTTTGCTGGTTCATCGTCATCGTCGCTACAACTATTGAAAGCCATAGCCATAATGACACACAGTGCTACAGCAACCAGAGACTGTAGATGTTTGAGATTTTGCTTCATTGTAAAACAATGTTTTAGTTGCTTCACAATCCCGATAAAGCGGTTGAGTATGAATACAAAAAAGGTGTGGGATTGTACTCTGCATATCCCTTTTAGTAGGCTTCTCGCATTGCCTTAGACAGTGGATAGACAGCACACCCACACCGAGAAGCCTATATGATACCCTATAAGGGGTATAAATACGCTGTCGATGTAGGCGTTATCTGCGTTTATCTTACTGTCTGTTAGCGAATTTTGCGAGAATTTACTAAAAGAAGATAATTCAAATAACACCTTTTTCAGATGTAAAGAGCCAACTCTTTGGCCCTATTTATGTTGCAAAATTACAAAAAATAGAGTTACCTATCAATAGATTTACAAAATATGTTTGGGCAACTGAGAAATCCTTCGACTTTTAAGCAAAGAAACTCATTCATTTACCTCATTTTTTAAAATTTTTAAAATTATACTTTCTGTTTTTCATAGGACTGGAATTTTGATTATCTTTGCAGTGCTATGTATTTTTACAGAACTCACCAAATACATATTTCATAATTCGTCCAGATTGTGATTGTAGCCTTGTTTTTCTCTAAGGACAGCGTGGGCAAGGATTTTATAAGAACATATAGGATTATTACTAATCATGACTAATAAATTATACGATATTTACTGCGACGAAAGTTGCCACTTGCAGAACGGGCGTGATAACGATTTTGTAATGGTAATTGGGGGCATTACTTGTCCGGATGAGTATAGGAAACAGATTTCAGACCAAATCAGAGCCATTAAAACTGAGTTTGGGCTTTATCGCGATATGGAGATTAAATGGAATAAGGTTTCTAATGCCAAATATGATTACTATAAGGCGCTTATTAATTTTTTCTTCGATTGTAGAAATCTCACGTTCCGTGCCATAATCGTAG
>CAJJOO010000055.1 GCA_905193395.1 uncultured Porphyromonadaceae bacterium | reverse complement strand
CCTCTTCACGCTCGCCATAATTCCGGCCCTGAATACCAACGGCGGACTGCACATGTTCAACGCCGAAGTCACGGGCGTGATACACGACAAACTGCGTCCACGCATCTCTCAGACCGCGCTTTCGTTCTGGGGCATGTACACGTTCTTCACACTGGTGCTGGCGGCATTGTTATGGATAGGCCCGATGTCGCTTTTCGACAGTGTGTGTCACGCTTTCGGCACACTCTCTACGGGCGGATTCTCAACGCGCCCCGAAGGCTTGCAGTTTTACAACAGCGATTACGTATATATTGTGGTGACCGTTTTCATGTTCATCGGCGGCGTAAACTTCGCCATGATTTACCGCATGCTTCAGGGACGCTTCCGGATTGTCAGCAAGAATGAGACTATCCGATGCTACATTGGCGCGATTCTGCTCATGTCTCTGCTTTTTGCCGTTTCATCGCTACTGTCCGGCGAGGTTTCCTCGTGGCGCGATGTCACGCTGGTGCCGCTGTTCCAGGTGGTCTCGACCATAACCTCGACAGGCTATCTGGCTCCGGGATTCACAATTTTCAGTTCATTTGTTCTGGCGCTCACATTTATAATGATGTTTTCCGGCGGATGTGCCGGATCTACGAGCGGCGGCGCAAAAATCGACCGTCTGCTATATCTGAAAAAATTTCTCGGCAACGAATTGAACCGCTGCATCCATCCTAACGCCATTCTTCCCGTGAAAATGAACGGCGAGGCCGTGGACCGCGATCTCGTGGCCAAGGTCGTCGCCTTCCTGGCGCTTTATCTCACCTGTATAATCGCGGGCGGAATCATCCTTTCGATGATGGGCCAGCCTGCCGTGGATTCGTTCTTCTCGGCCTTCTCGTGCATATCCAATACGGGACTCGGCGCGTCTGTCACAGGTTACGGCGAAGATTTCACCTCGATTCCGGACTCGGCGATGTGGGTCCTCTCGATGCTGATGCTGATAGGCCGTCTTGAGATTTTCACGATTCTTGCGATTCTCACTCCGGCCTTCTGGAAACGCTGATTATATCGGTATTACCAACATCGGTATATCGGCCTGGAAAAGCAGTCTGTGTGCGATTCCGGGATTGAAGAAGCGCCGCAGCGCGTTTTTCCGTCGGCTGGGAACCACTATGAGGTCGAATTTCTTAATTGCCTGCAACTGTTCTAGTTCGGCGACAGCGTTTTTGGGAACCACAGGAACGTTTTCAAATTTGTAATGCTGGAACTTTCGGCAGCAGTAGTCGCTGAGTGCCAGGGCCGATTTTCCGGCGGTGCGGTCGCTGAAACGGTGACGCGAGGGTATGTGGACAATGGTTACATTGGCCCTCGAGTCCGGGAAATAGCGGTAGACCGTATCCATTGCCAGAATATCCTCCTGGTCAAGATTGCTGAAAAACAATATGTTTGAGGGTGAAGGCGTTTTTGAAGGGTCCGTGCCGTCGGGAACTGTCAGAACCGAGAAACGGCATTCGTCCAGGACTTCGGCCGTCACGCTGCCGATCAGTTCGCGCTCCTTCGTTCCGGAATCGCGCGTACCCATCACGACAAGGTAGGGCGGACAGTCCTTGGCATACGAAATGATGGCATCCTCGGGAACGCCTTCCATCACGACGTTTGTGAAGCGTACGACCGGCAGTGTTCCCTGTTTCATCTCGTCTTTGAGACGTCCGGTGAATTCGGCCATCATCTTGTTGGACGTATCTATCAATTGCTCGACAGCCTCGGCGCCGGCTATCTCGTAGGTCAGATTATCGCTCAACTGGACATTGGCACTGACGTGTGGATCGATATACGAATGTAGGAATGTGACCTCGGTGCGGTGACGTGCCGCAAGCATGATAGCGACGCGTGCCGCAAGATATGAATAGGGACTGAAATCCGTAGGCACCATTATTGAATGGTGGGCGCTGTGGGGATGGGCGGCATTGTGGGAAACGTTGAAAATCTCGGGGTTTTCAAGGATTCGAAGCGCGAGCGGCAAATCGTCCTCATTGATTCGGATACGAACACCGGACGAAACTTCGGGCTGCTCCAGGTTCACATTCTGCAATGTGACAGGCACGCCCTCCGATTCAAGCAGCGAGCGCACCGAAATGGCACGGTCGTATGTATGGATGGCTACCGTAATCAGTCGCATGATTATAAGGAATTAGGTGATTTTGATATAGTGGAAAGATAAAACTGCGGAATAAACGGTAAAGTCTTTAAAACGATGTGCGCCCCGGCGGTTGGAACTGTCATATTATACCAAACGTTGGGGCGCACCGTAGTGAATTGCATGTCGGCCGGTGGCCGACTTTTCGAGAAAGCAGCCGGCGGGGGCTTATTCTCCCTCCTGCTCCTTCAGGATTTCTACAGCCATGTCGTAGATGGTGGTGTCGTCGAGGACTACGATGCCGCCGTCGGGACCCGGCTCGATGTGGACGCCGATGTTTTTGCCACAGTCATAGTTGCTGCCGCCGAAATAGTTGCGGACGGTTTGTACGGTGATATTGAGTTTATCGGCAATTCTGTGCATCGAACCGTCGGGCAGACTGTCTTTGAGACGACGGAGTTCGTTGAAAGTGATTGTCTTTGACATGATGATAACAATTTTAGAGTTAACGATGAGTTTTACAGGGGATAAAATTAGAACAATATTTTTAATTGAACAACTAAAAATGCAAAAATCGGTTATGTTATTAAACATATCGCAGAATCCTGTTTCTTTATGAGTCTGAATTTTTGAAGGTTATACACCCGGGGCGGTCGTTTGTCGCTGATACCGACGCAGAGGATGCAACTAAGGCCGACATTAAATGCTGGGGTGGGGCGCCATTTGGCCTTACCTGTGCCGGGTATTGCACATTTTCAGGAAAATTAGTAATTTTGCCGGCGATTTTATAAATGTGAAAATGGAAATCATTTCAACAGTTGCCGCGCTTCGTGAAGCAGTGGCAGAAGCAAAAGAATCAAAGAAATCTGTGGGACTCGTGCCGACTATGGGGGCACTCCACGCCGGTCATCTGTCACTGATTGAGCGTGCCCGCCGTGAAAACGATTTTGTCGTTGTCAGTGTCTTTGTCAATCCCACCCAATTCAACAATCCCGACGACCTGAAAACTTATCCCCGCACTGTCGAAGCGGATTGCGCCCTTCTCGACAAGGCCGGTGTGGACGTCGCTTTCGTTCCTACGGTAGAAGAGATTTATCCCGAACCGGACAACCGCGTCTTTGACCTCGGTCCCGTTGCCGAAGTTATGGAAGGCGCCATGCGTCCCGGCCACTTCAACGGTGTGGCTCAGGTGGTGAGCAAGTTGTTCGACTTTGCCTCGCCCGACCGCGCCTACTTCGGCGAGAAGGACTTCCAGCAGATTGCCGTCATCCGCCGTATGGCTGAAATCATCGGTTTCAAGGGCGAGATCGTTGCCTGCCCCATCAAGCGCGAGGACGACGGACTGGCTCTGAGTTCGCGCAACGTCCGCCTTTCGGCCGAGCAGCGCGCCGCCGCGCCGCAGATTCACGAGATTCTCGCCGAAAACGTCGACCTGGCCCGTGAAGGCGTCCACGACATCGAGGCGCTCCAGGAGATGGTCGTTACCGAAATCAATGCAGTCGACGGCATGGAAGTGGAATATTATCAGATTGTCGACCCCGTAACCCTGCAGCGCGCCGAAAAGATTGACGGCGCCGTCGGCTGCGTGACCGTATGGATGGGCGATGTGCGCCTTATCGACAATATTAAATATAATCTGTAAGAAATGAACGTTGAAGTTCTCAAATCCAAGATACACCGGGTCACTGTAACCGAGGCCCGGCTTGACTATATCGGCAGCGTGACAATCGACGCCGACCTGCTCGACGCCGCCAACATTCTGCCCGGCGAGCGCGTATATATCGTAAACAACAATAACGGCGCCCGCCTCGACACCTGCACCATTCCCGGCGAGCGCGGCAGCGGCATCATCTGCCTCAACGGCGCGGCGGCACGTCTGGTGCAGCCCGGCGACACAGTGATAATCATGGCCTACGCGTCGATGCCCTATGAAGAGGCCAAGACATTTAAACCCTCGATTATCTTCCCCGACACCGCCACCAACAAACTGGTGTGATTAATTATTCTCTTTCCTCGTTGAACCACTGAAATCCTACATCTGATGTTTGAAAAATTAAGCGACAGACTTGAACGCAGTTTTAAAATCCTGAAAGGCCAGGGCAAGATTACCGAAATCAATGTGGCCGAAACCCTCAAAGACGTGCGCCGCGCACTGATTGAGGCCGATGTCAACTATAAGGTTGCCAAGACCTTTACCGACACCGTAAAAGCCAAGGCTCTGGGCCAGAACGTTCTCACCGCCATCAAGCCCGGCGAACTCATGGTGAAGATTGTCCACGACGAACTCACTGCCCTGATGGGCAGCGAGGCCGCCCAACTCAATCTCAAGGACAAGCCTGTCGTTATTCTGATGTCGGGTCTGCAGGGTTCCGGTAAGACCACTTTCTCCGGCAAACTGGCCAAACGCCTTAAAAGCGAGAAGGCCATGCGGCCGTTGCTGGTTGCCTGCGACGTCTATCGTCCCGCTGCCATCGACCAGTTGAAAGTGCTGGCTGAATCAATCGACGTCCCGGTCTTTACAATCGAAGGCTCGAAAGACCCCGTCGACATCGCCCGCAAGGCTCTGGACTTCGCCCGCACGAACCATAACGACCTCGTAATCATCGATACCGCCGGACGTCTGGCCGTCGACGAACAGATGATGGCCGAAATCGAGTCGATAAAGAAAGCCATCAAGCCCACCGAGACCCTGTTTGTGGTCGACGCCATGACCGGTCAGGATGCCGTGAATACGGCCCGAACGTTCAACGAGCGCCTGGACTTCGACGGTGTTGTCCTCACGAAACTCGACGGCGACACCCGCGGCGGTGCTGCCCTTTCAATCCGCACTGTCGTTACCAAGCCGATTAAATTTGTCGGAACGGGCGAAACACTCGACGGAATCGACGTGTTCTATCCCGCACGTATGGCAGACCGTATCCTCGGCATGGGCGATATCGTTTCGCTGGTTGAAAAGGCCCAGCAGCAGTTCGACGAAAAGGAAGCCGAGGAACTTGCACGAAAACTTCGCAAGAACCAGTATACCTTTGTCGACTTTTACAAGCAGATTCAGCAAATCAAGAAGATGGGCAACATCAAGGACCTTGCCTCGATGATTCCCGGACTAGGAAAGGCCATCAAGGATATCGACATCGACAACAACGCCTTCAAGGGCATCGAGGCCATCATCAACTCGATGACGCCCTACGAACGCGAGCATCCCGAAGTGATTAAAGGCACCCGCGTGAAACGAATCGCCGGCGGTTCGGGAACAAACATCCAGGAAGTCAACCGCCTCATCAAGCAGTTTGATCAGACTCGCCAGATGATGAAACAGGTCGGCTCGATAAAGAACCCCATGGCCGCCATGAAGGGTATGAAAGCGATGAAAGGCATGAAGGGTATGCCCGGAATGCGTTGATAAATTTTCAAAAAGCATGAAACTGATAGACGGAAAGGCGACGGCAGCCGCAATCAAGGCCGAAATTGCCGACAGTGTGCGTGAAATCCTGGCCGGAGGCGGCCGTGCTCCCCATCTGGCGGCAATACTCGTCGGCCACGATGGCGGCAGTGAGACTTATGTTGCGAACAAGGTAAAGGCCTGCGAGGCCTGCGGTTTCCGCTCGTCCGTCATCCGCCGCGACGAGAATGTGACCGAAGAGGAACTTCTCGCCCTCATTTCCGTGCTGAATGAAGACCCCGAAACCGACGGATTCATTGTCCAGTTGCCTCTGCCCCGCCATATCGACGAGCAGAAGGTAATTATGGCCATCAATCCGGCAAAAGATGTCGACGGATTCCACCCCGTGAATGTAGGACGTATGAGTCTGGGGCTGCCCTGCTTCCCCTCGGCAACTCCAGCCGGAATCGTCGAACTGTTGAAACGCTACGACGTTCCGACACGCGGCAGGCACTGCGTGATTATCGGCCGCAGCAATATCGTAGGCAAGCCTCTGGCCAACATGATGATGCAGCGCGGCATCGACGCAACAGTCACCGTCTGCAACAGTGCCACTCCCGACCTGTCGGCAATCACGCGTACGGCCGATATCCTTGTGGCCGCTCTCGGCCGCCCCGCATTTGTCACAGCCGACATGGTTAAGCCCGGCGCAACCGTGATTGACGTCGGCACCACCCGTGTGCCCGACGCTACGCGTCCCCGAGGCTTTCGTTTGAGCGGCGATGTGGATTTCGACAACGTCGCCCCGCTTTGCGACTACATCACCCCCGTACCCGGCGGCGTAGGCCCGATGACTATCGCTATGCTGATGCTCAACACCCTGCGCGCGGCCCAAGGAAGCGTTTACTAATCCCTCCTGGAAATGACCGGTCTGCTGCCGATTCTGTTTTCTCTGCTTTCACTGGTCCTCGGACACGATGAGGCCGAACTGGTGTTTGCCGGAGATGCGATGATGCACAAGGCTCAGATCGAAGCAGCACACCGTAGCGACGGTACATACGATTTTGCCGGCTATTTCGATTCGATTTCCCCTTATATCATATCGGCCGATTATGCCGTGGTGAATCTCGAGACTCCCGTTGCCGGAGCGCCTTACAGCGGCTATCCGTGCTTCAACGCGCCGGCTCAGTTTGTCGACGCTCTCCGGCGCGCCGGCTTCGACCTCTTTCTAACGGCCAACAATCATACCCTTGACCGCGGTGACCGCGGCCTGCGCGCGACAATCGACTCCCTCGACGCACGCCGATTGCACCACATCGGCACCTACCACGACGCCGAAGCGCGTTCCAAACAAATTCCTTTCATACGTAATATCAACGGCATCCGCGTCGGCTTTCTAAACTATACATACGGCACCAACGGCATCACGCCCCGCGGAAATGTCGTTGTCGACTACATAAACCGCGAACGTATCCGCGCGGATGTAGATTCCACCCGCCGTGCCGGGGCCGAGATTATCGTGGCCTGCATGCACTGGGGCGACGAGTACCGTCTGCTGCCCGTTAATTCCGAAAAGGAAATGGCCCGGTACCTGCAATCGCTCGGCGTCGAGGTAATAATCGGCGGTCACCCGCACGTTATCCAGCCAATGGAAATGACACAAGGCGCAGACGGCCGTAACCGTCTGCTGGTCTACTCTCTGGGCAATTTCATATCGAACATGAAGACACGCGACACACGCGGCGGTGCCGTGGTCCGCCTCCGGCTGGGTGAACGTCACAGACGCCTGTTACCGACTGGTATATACCGAACAGCCCCCTTATGCGGCAAATTTCCGCCTGCGCTGGGTCGACGAATCGTCCGCTCCGGGTGCCTCAGCCTTCGCGACCTCGGCTCGCGGCATTTTCAACAAGCACAATGTAAACGTGTCCGAAGGCAAATCGACCGTCCTGATGGAGTAGGGTAGGGATATCGAATACCGGAATCCTTCCATAACATATTTTTACCTCTCAGTCACGGGTTATTACAGTGGAATTTTGTAACTTTGCACCATAGAATTTAAAACATTAATCATCCATAATAAAATGAGAAAAATATTTCTGTAACCAGATAACAGGGCAGGGCAAGGGCATGTTTCATAAAGAAAAGATAAAGCTTCACTGAGATTCCAATCTGATTCATCGTGTGATGCTCCACCGCTTCCTGCACCTGTGGGTCTTTACACATACTCCGTACATTTTTCAGGATCTGTCCGACAGAATCTTTCTTGTTCCGCCAGATCTCATTTTTTACCGCCATCACTGCCAGACTCAA
>CAJJOO010000054.1 GCA_905193395.1 uncultured Porphyromonadaceae bacterium | reverse complement strand
AGCGGGTGCTTCAGCAGCGGGTGCTTCTTCAGCAGCAGCAGCGTTGGAGTCAGTAGCTTCGGGGGCAACTTCTACAACAGCGGCTTCTTCTACAACCTCAACAGCGGGGGTATCGGTAGCAGCGGCTTCTTCGGCTTTCTTGTCACCACCGCAGGAAACGAGGCTCATGCTGAAAGCAACAGCGAGTAAGAGAACTAACTTTTTCATTTTTCTTTTTTGATTAAATAGTTAAACAATTGTTTAGTGCTTCAAAAACGTCACAAAGGTAAAGCAATATTTTGAGGTGGAAAAATATTTGTTGAAAAATTTTTCACTCAAAAAGGCCGCCAAGTGTCATTTTATCAGTAATTATTTTGATTGACAAACAATTATGCAAAATGTTAAAAATGCATTAACAATTAAACCTTCCGGAATTCCTTGGCTTCGCGAGCCTGTCGGGCAATGGAATTGGCCATGGCCACAGCCTTGGTGATATGGTCGCAGATATGGTCGTCGCCGATGAGACGGTCGATGCCGGCGTGCTGCAGCGATTCGCGCACATTGGGACGCACGCCCGAAAGTACCACGTGAATTCCTTCGCTCCGCGACGAGCGTATCAGAATCTCGAGGTTGTGAATGGCAGTCGCGTCGACAAAGGCCACCTTGCGCATACGTATAATACGCACCACAGGCTTGTCGGCAAGGGCCGAGCGCATCAGTTCGTCGAACTTCGTGGCGATGCCGAAGAAGAACGGTCCGTCGATTTCGTAGACACTGACGCCGCGGGCCACGTCGAGGACCTCGTGTGTCGAAAGGTCGGTACCCTCGGCCACGTCCAGTTGGCCTGAATATGCTCTAACCTCGGTATTTTCCATCACACGGCGCAGGAACAGCACCACGGCCAGCAGCAGGCCGATTTCGATGGCGATTGTGAGGTCGAAGATGACGGTGAGGAAGAATGTAACGGCCAGGACGGTCACATCGCTCTTGGGCGCGCGCAGGATGGCGGCGACGGTCCGCCAGCCGCTCATGTTGTAGGCCGTCACCACCAGCACGGCGGCCAGTGTGGCCATCGGAATATAGTTGATAAGCGGCATAAGGAACAGGAAAATCAGCAGCAGCACCAGGGAATGTACGATACCGGCTACGGGAGTGCGTCCGCCGTTGGTGATATTGGTCATTGTGCGGGCAATGGCTCCGGTGACAGGTATGCCGCCGAAGAATGGGACAACGACGTTGGCTATGCCCTGCCCCACCAGTTCGGTATTGCTGTTGGTGTGCGAGCCGGTGATACCGTCGGCCACAGTGGCGGACAACAGCGATTCGATGGCACCCAGCACGGCGATGGTAAAGGCCGAGGGCAGCAGATTGTTGATTGTGGCCATGTCCAGGACGAAGCCACGGGGACGCGGGATGTCGGTGGGCATGTCCCCGAAACGGTCGCCGATGGTGTCTACGTTGAACCAGCCGGTGTAGGTCGAGAGCAGCCATGAGGCCAGCGTAACCACAATTATGGCGATTAGAGCGCCGGGCAGTTTCTTGGAAATGCGCGGAACCAGTACAATGATTGCCAGAGAAACCAGGGCCGTACACAGCGTCATTGGGTCAATGTCGGTGATATGACTCAGATATACGCCCCATTTGGGAATGAACTGGCCGGGAATGTCGCTCAGACCCAGACCCAGAAAGTCGTTGACCTGCGTCGAGAAGATGGTGAGGGCGATACCGGCCGTGAATCCCACCACAATGGGATACGGAATGAATTTAATCACAGTGCCCAGTCGGAAAAGCCCCATGGCGATGAGGATCAGACCGGCCATCACGGTAGCAACAGCCAGGCCCATCAGCCCGAACTGTGCTATGATATTATAGACAATTACGATGAATGCGCCGGTGGGACCGCCGATCTGAACCGAACAGCCGCCGCAGAACGACACCAGAAAACCGCCGATTATGGCCGTGATAAGGCCGATGGTGGGACTCACGCCGGAGGCGATACCGAAGGCGATGGCCAGCGGCAATGCCACAATGCCCACGACAATACCGGCCACGACGTCTTCGCGCAGGCGTGCGCTGTCGTAATTTCGCAGGGCGCTCCATAGTTTCGGGCGCAAATCCAATGCTCCTGTAATGCTCATAATGAATGAATTTACCTTAATTGCCGCGGGAACGCGCCGTCAGGCGGGAAGACACGGCAGTGAAAATTGTACCTTATATAATAATATATGTATAGCAAACAGGCGTCCGTCGGATACTGGCGACGCCTTAAAACGGCTGCAAAGTTAGTCAATATTTTTCAATTACACGAAATCAGCGGAAAGTTTGCTATCTTTGCCTAAAAATTCAGCAAAATGAACCGAAGAATAAATATAATGCTCATAGCCTGCCTTGTGTTCTGCCTTGCAGGCTGCTCCAGAAAAGAGGCCACGCCGTGCCACCTGGTTCCGCTCTACCGCGCCGCCGCGCAATGGCCCCGGACCCCGGACGCCGCACGCGATTCGATTTTACACGCCGACAGCGCCGAACTCCGGGCAATGTTTGCCGTTTCAGGCATCCACGCGCCGCTGGACTCGGCCATGGATATGTGGAGCCGGAGCATGGCCGTGAAAATCTTCACCCCCGCCACAGACAGCGTATTTCCCACACTGACACCGTTCAGCGAGGCCCTGGGCATTATTCTGGCCAACGCCGCCGATGCCGGGATTGATTTCCCGAAGCGCCGATATGCCGCCGTGGTGTGGGGCAACATGAAATCAATCGTTTTCGCCGACAGCACCATGCTCATAGCGCTGAACCACTATCTCGGCGCCGATTATCCCGGATATGCCGGGCGTTGGCCCGACTATATGAGGACTACTAAAACGCCAGCACATCTGCCCTACGACATCGCCGAAGCCCTGGTGGCTGTCCGCTATCCCTTTGTGGAGTCGGAACAGGCGACAGTGCTGTCCCACCTGCTGTATGAAGGTGCCATTGTCAAGGCTGTTCTGACTCTGGTTCCCGACGCAACGCTGGCCGAGGCCCTGGGATGGACTGACGACCAGTTGAAATGGGCCGAAGAGAATTCTCAGAATCTCTGGCGTGTGGTCGTCGGACGGAGGTTGCTCTATGACACCTCGCGGCCCACGGCTTCGCGCCTGCTCGACCCCGCGCCGTCCACATCCGTTCTCTCACCTGAAGCACCCGGACGCACCGGCCGTTTCATCGGTTACAGCATTATCTGCGCCTATATCGAGGCGCATGGCAAAGTGGCTCTGCCCGACCTGCTATCGCCGGAGTTCTACAACAACCAGTCCGTTCTGATAGAAAGCGGATATACCGGTAATTGAGCGGCTGTCACACCGGGTCGACGTCGTAATAGAACACGGCACCGGTCTTGACAGGCGCACTGTTCATCTCAACGTAAATACTTCTCAGGATTTCCTTGACCTTTGCCAGGGAGGCTCCGTGTTCAATCCTCAGCATCACCTTGCGGATATAGAACGAGGCCACACGCTCCACGGCCGGTTCTACCGGACCGCTGACACGGTTGCCCAGCAGCGTCCTCAGCCGGGCGGCATAGTCGCGGGCGATGCTGTCGGCCGCTCCGCGCTCACGATGCTTTATATATATGTCTACAATCCTGGCGAAGGGAGGATAGTGGTACTTGCGCCGCTGTTCGAGTTCCCAGGCGTAGAATCCGGCATAGTCGTGGGCACGGACAAAGGGAATCACGGGATGCGACGGTGTATAGGTCTGAATCAGTACCTTGCCGGGCTTGTCGCCGCGCCGGCCGGCGCGGCCCGCAACCTGTTCCAGCATGTTGAAGGCGCGTTCCGACGAGCGGAAATCCGGAAAATTGATTACGGCATCGGCATTGACAACGGTCACCAGGCCCACAGAATCGAAGTCAAGGCCTTTTGTGACCATCTGCGTTCCGACCAGAATCCGCGCGTTCCCTTTTGAAAAGGCGTCGATTATATCGGCATATGCATCCTTGCTGCGCGTGGTGTCGAGGTCCATGCGCAGGGTGCGGATGCCCGGAAAGGCCTCGCCCACGGAATCCTCGATGCGCTCTGTTCCGTAGCCTTCGATTTCGATTGCCGGTTCGTGGCAGGCCGGGCAAACCTTCGGCACAGGATATGTGGCTCCGCAGTAATGACATTCCAGGGTATTGGTCCGCTTGTGATACGTGAGCGATACGTCGCAGAAATCGCATTTCGGCGTGAACTGGCACATGCGGCAACGCGCCCGCGGCGAATATCCGCGGCGGTTATGAAAAAATATCACCTGGCGGTCGTTTTCCAGGCACTCGCGGGCCGTGGCGATGGTGATTTCGGACAACGAACCGCTGACGGCACGTCGCTTGTACTCGCGTGCCATGTCGACAATCTCGACCTGCGGAAGCGAGGCGTCGCCATAGCGTTTGTCGAGCGTCACAAGGCCGTATTTGCCCTCGTTGGCCTTCCAGAATGTCTCGACCGACGGAGTTGCGCTGCCCAACAGGGTCTTGGCACCGTGATACGAGGCAAGGACAATTGCCGCGTCGCGACCGTTATAGCGCGGCGCAGGGTCGGACTGTTTGTAACTGGCGTCGTGCTCCTCGTCGACAATCACCAGTCCGAGCGAGCGGAATGGCAGAAACACGGCCGAACGGGCGCCGATAACCACACAGGGTTCCTTGTCGGCAAGCATATCGCGCCAGATATCGCAGCGCTGGTTGTCGGAAAACTTCGAATGGTAAATCCTCACTTTTTTGCCGAACACACGCTGCAGACGCCTGGTCAACTGGGTGGTCAGGGCAATTTCCGGTACGAGATACAGCACCTGGCGTCCCTGCGACAGCGCATAGGATATGAGATGTATGTATATTTCGGTCTTGCCCGAGGAAGTCACGCCGTGCAGCAGACACACGTTATGGTCGCGGAACCCGGCATGGATTGCTTTGAGCGCATCAGCCTGCGGCTGCGACAGAACGGGAAGCGGACAGGTGTATTCGCCGCTGCACTCGTCGTCGGCGCTGAAACGCGACACCTCGCGCACGGATATTTCGGCCAGCCCCTTGCGGACAAGGGCCTGGACATGCTCCCAGGTAATTCCCGGGGCCGAATCGAGCAATTCGCTGCGCGACACCTGGTGCAGGGGATGCGTCACGCGGTTGAAACCGGAAAGTGCGATGAGGTTCATAAGCGCCGTCTGCTGGCCCTGCGAACGGCGCACGGAGGCGAACGCTGCACGCAGGGCATCGCTGTCGCCTCGCTGAAGCGTTATCGTCACCATCTGCACCTTGACGCGCCGGTAGCGGTTGACAAGCGACTCATGGATATTCACCACGCCGGCCTGGACCAGGGCGGCCACGCGCTTTTCGCTGTCGGCGGTACCAAGATTGCGGTTCAGGTCGCGGATGCTCATACGACCGCGTTCGCGCAGCAATGCCAGTATATCCATATCCTGCTTCGACAGCGAGGCGAGGGCCGCCGTATCCGGATTTTCCTCCGGCTCTACCACTGTCTCGCTTTCAACTATCAGACCGCCCGGAAGCGCCGCCTTGAACACATCGCCGACGGCACACATATAATATGACGATATCCAGCGCCAAAAACGTATCTGCGGGTGCACCACGATGGGGCCGGAGTCGAGCACGGAATCAATATCCTTGACGGCAGCCACATCTGCCGGCCGCAGGGGCGACAGACTCTCGACAACGCCCGTCAGAAAACGTTTCGGCCCGAAGGGCACGATGACACGGCTGCCGATTGCCACGGCGTCGGCCAGATGCCCTGGGACACGGTAGGTGAAGGTGTTGTCCAGCGGGCGCGGAATGATGACTCCGGCATAAATATCGGCCATATCAGCGACGTTGAGGCGGGGTTATGACAATCTCGCCGTTATACAGGTCGAACTCCATGCTTAGTTGCTTGACGTTGCGGATCCGTTCAAGCAGGGCGGTCAGTTCCGGGACCTCGGTAGGCGGATTTTCTTTCAGACGGCGGCACAGGCCGTCGAGTTCTTCTTTAAGCAAGGCGCCTTTCAGGGTATAGACGGCCAGCGGCACTTTCTCGCACAAGTCCTTGCGCACATCCTCGCGCGGATACATTCGGCTGAGGACCACCGGGTCGGCCGTCAACGAGATGACGGCGTCGGTCACGGCGCGGTCGGGGTGGCGCATCAGGCGCTCAGCGATGAAAGCCGACGAACGGCTGTCTACTGCTTCGGTAAACACCGCATCTGCATCGGCGCTGATTTTCGGCTCCTGCTGCATGATTGCCGCCGAGTCGGCACCGCTTTCCAGCAGTTCCCTGCGCCGGGCGGCAACGAATTCGTCGCGGCAGCAGGCGGCCTCTTCCTGAATGGCCCGGTTCCGTTCGGGCCACAGGGTGTCGCGGATTTCAAGCGCTAGTTTCCACAGCGTGGCATACAGCGGCGTCGAGAAGGCGGTGCCGTCGGTCTGCAATTCGCGTTCGATATAATCAATAACGCTCATCGGCACGGCCTCGCTGGCATCGTTGTCGGGATAGACGTCGCACATATACATCAGTCCGCGGCGCACCACGTAGCGTATCAAATCGCGTTCGGCCTCGCGCACACGGCGGGGCACCTCATCGGCCGGAGCCTGGGGCGCCGCGGGTTTCTCGGGTTCGGGAGCGACAGGCTCGATAATATCGGCCACCGTCGATGCCGCGGCCGCACGGCTGCGGCGGTTGTATTCGTCCTCGCGCCGCCGGGCGATGAACACCTTGACCTGCGCCGCGAGTGTCGAGGCATCGACCCCGACTCTGCGGGCACATTCGTCTATATACAGCGACTGCTCGACGATGTCGGGAATCATCGAGACGGTGGTGAGAATGTCGTTTATGGCTTCGGTGCGCCGGCGCGGGTCGCCCGAGGCATCGCGCATAAGTATGTCGGCCTTGAAGTTGATGAGGTCCTGCTCGTGGGCGGCGATATATTCCTCGACCTCGGCCGAGGTGTGACTCTGGGCAAAGGAATCGGGGTCCTCACCCTCGGGCAGTAGCACCAGGCGCGGGTTGATTCCGGCGGCGACGAACATGTTTATGCCCCTGAGGGCAGCCTTGATGCCGGCGGCATCGGAGTCGTACATCAGCACCACCTTGTCGGCAAAACGCTTGATCATGGTCACCTGTCCCTCGGTGAGAGCGGTGCCCGACGATGCCACAACGTTCTCGACGCCCGACTGGTGCATGGAAATCACGTCCATATAACCCTCGACCAGAATGCAGGTGCGCGTTTTGGCAATCGCCTGGCGTGCCTGGTACATGCCGTATATCTCGCGTCCTTTGGAGTAGATGGCGCTTTCGGGCGAGTTGACGTATTTGGCCAGGGTCTTTTCCTTGCGCAGGGTACGGCCGCCGAAGGCCACGATGCGTCCCGACAGCGAATGTACGGGGTAAATCACACGCCCTTTGAAACGGTCGTAGCAACGGCCGCTGTCGGTGCGGATCACCAGTCCCGTGTCTTCAAGGGCCTTCTGCTTGTATCCGGCCTTAATTGCCGCGTCCATCAGGTCATCGGGACGGTCGATGGCATAGCCCAGATGGAACTTGCGGATCATGGCGTCGCCGATGCCGCGCTCGCGGAAATATGCCAGGCCTATGGCGCGGCCGTCCTCGGTTCCGGTCAGATTCTTCTCGAAATGCTCGAGGGCGAACTCGTTGACGGCGAACATGCTTTCGCGCTCGGCTTCGGCACGGCGTTCGTCGGAAGTCATCTCGCGCTCCTTGATTTCAATACCGTATTTACGTGCGAGCCAGCGTATTGCCTCGACATACGACATGCTTTCCAGGTCGATGAGAAAACTCAGGGCCGAACCGGCCTTGCCACAACTGAAACACTTGAATATGCCCTTTGCACGGCTCACGGAAAACGAGGGCGAACGGTCGTTGTGGAACGGACACAGGCCCCAGCAGTTAGCCCCGCG
>CAJJOO010000053.1 GCA_905193395.1 uncultured Porphyromonadaceae bacterium | reverse complement strand
TAACGGGGTTGGAAACGCCTACGGGCTTCTTGGAACCTGCGTACTGGAAGGGAGCGATACCGTAGCCGGTTACGCCTGCCTTGACCATTTCAACCACGGGAGCAGCCTCGCCGAGGTGGATACGCTTGATACCGGACTGGTGCAGAGGATTCTCGGCATCGTACTTGTCGGCCCACCAGTATTTACCGGCGGACTGAGCCTTGTAGTCCTGTGCTTCGTTTGCGGCAGCCTCTTCGGGCGAGGGAGCGCGGTAGCACCAGTAGAGGTATTCACCGTCTTCGTCGATGGAGAGTTGCGAGATACCTACGTGCTCGTTGGTGGCGTTGCCTTCATACTTCACGGGCGAACCGTCGATGAGCTGGAGGTTGAGGGCAGCGGCAAAGTCGTCGGCCGAGGGATTCGGATTCTTGAGCATGTCGGCAATCTTGAAGCGATAGAGACCACCCTTGATCATGTTGGCCTCGGTCGAACCGGAGTTGTCGATATAGAGGTAGATGTCGCCGTGTTTCTGGTCGAAAGCCCAGGCGGTGGCGATGAGGTTCACGTTGGTGAGGTAGGCGTTGGCGCCTTCACGGGGACCTGCACCTGCCGACGAACCGATGTTGTTTTCGTGGAAAGTATAGAGACCGCAACCGTTATACTTCATGGGCAGCCAGTAGAGGGGACCGGTGGTGGCGTCGGCGAAAGTGCCGTCGGCATTGAGGTCGGGAGTGATGGCGAAGCCGCACTTGATACAGCCGTAAGACCATTCCTGGTTGTAGAAAGGCATCCAGTTGTTTTCCATCCACGAGGGATAGTCCTGAGGAAGAGCGATATCGTTGGCGTCAATCTTGAGGACGGCGACGTTGCGGTCGTTCACGTAGAGGGTCGAGCCGTAGATGTAGAGGCCGTTGGGGTCCTTGTAGGCGTTGTTGCCGGCGTTGTCAAGCACGGTAGCCTGGAAGGTGTGACCGTCGATGGTGGAGATGTAGAAGAGTTTGCCGTCGCCTTCGTTGCCGGAAGAAGCGGAGTACCAGAACTTGACACCGGGGCTTGCGCCGTAGATACGGTTGTTGAACTGGGCGATCTGGAACATGTGGGGCAGGTCGACAATGTAGGTGTCTTCCTGACCGTCGGCATAGAGGCAGTGGAGTTGGTTGTCGTCACCGGCATAGTAGAGACCGTGAGGCATGGTGAGTTCCTTACCGGCGGCAACGAGGTTGGCGTCGCCCTTGATGTTGAGGAAGGACCAGCCGGCGGCTGCCTTGTAGGCGTCAACGAGGTCGGCGGGAACGGTCACGTCGATGGTCAGGCCCTCGGTGAATACGCCTGCGGCGGTCACGGGAGGATAGTAGGAAGCGACGGTGAGGTTCTTGACACCCGAACCCTTGAAGCAGTCGGCCTCGAGGATAACGAGGATGCTGCCGAGGTTCAGGTCAGTGAGTTTGGCGCAGTTGAGGAATGCGTCCTGACGGACGATGAGGGTCTGGGGATTGAGAACGACCTCGGTGAGTTCGGGGCAGTTGGCTGCCACACCCACGGGAACGTTGTCGCAGAGGACGGTGAGTTTTTTCAGAGCGGGGCAGGAGTCGGCCACGTAGCGGTCAACGGCACCGGCGACAGTGAGTTCGGTGATACCGGAACGGCTCAGAGCGTAGGCACCCCAGTTCTTACAGTTGGGCAGGTTAACCTTGGTGAGGTTGGTAGCGCCGTAGAGGGCGTAGTTGCCTACAGACTCATAGTCGCCTTCGAGAGTGGTGTTGGGCGAAGCGGCTGCGTAGGCCACGAGAGTCTTGCCGTCCTTTGTGATGAGGGCGGAACCGTCGGGAGTGGTGGTATAGACTTCGTTTTCGGCAGCAACATCAAACTTGGCGATGTTGGTGCAACGCATGAATGCACCGCCCTGGATGGAAGTTACGGAAGCGGGAATCTTGACGGATGTGAGGCCGGCGATGTTGGCGAATGTCTGCTCGCCCACGCTCTTCAGACCTTCGGGAAGAACGAGTTCGCCGGAAAGTTGTGTTCCGGAGAATGCGAGGTTACCGATGGAGGTGAGGGTGGAGGGGAAGTTGATTTCGCTCAGAGCGGAGTTGGCGAAAGCCATTGCGTCAATGGTCTTGAGACCCTCGGGGAGGGTTACGGATGTGAGTTTGGTGCAACCCATCATCAGACCGCTGGCAAGCGCTGTTACATTTGCGGGAATAACAACGTCGGTAAGGGCGGTGTTGGCCAGGGCGTTATAGCCGAAAGAGGCAACATTGGGGCCAAGAACCAGGCTGGAGAGGTTCACGCAGTTCTCGAACATAGCGGAATACAGGCCGTCGCACTTAGCGCCGATTTCAACGGATTCGAGGGTCTTCACACCGCGGAAGGCCTTGCTGTCGGTAGCGGAGATTTCGGCCATGGGGCGGTTGATGACAACGTGCTTGAGGTTAACGACGGTACCGAAAGCCTCGCGGTTGAAAGTCAGAGGCTGGTCGCTCTCAGCAAAGATGATTTCTTCGAGAGCCTCGCATTTGAGGGTCACGTCCTCGCCGTCAACTTTGATGATATTGTCACCGAAGGTGAGGTTGGGGACAGTCGTGACACTGCCGGGGATGGTGATGGTGCGCAGTTTGGAGCAGCCCTGGAAGAGGTTGCCTTTCATGGAGGGAAGGTCGTTGTTGAGGACCACAGTCTCCAGTTGCTGGCAGTTCATGAAAGCCCCGCGGCCGATATCAATAGCATTGCCGTCGGCGATGGTGATGGAAGTAATCGAGGTGTTGGCGAAAGCCGAACCGGCAATCGAGGCAACATTGTAGTTCTTACCGTTGTAAGAAACACTCTTGGGAACGGAGATTGCACCCGTATAGTCTGTGGGAGCGGTACCCGAAGTGAGTTTGGTGCCGGGTTTCTGTACGGCAACCGCACCCTTCGACACTTTGTAAATCAGGCCTTCGTGAACGAAGGTTTGAGCCTGGACGGCATAACCCATCCCCAGAACAGCCGTAACGGCCACACTGCGGAGAAGCCCTGATTTGAGCAGAGTAGAAATTCTCATAATTGGATTAATTAGGTTGTTGATAGGATATTAAAAAGTTGATTTAAGGCTATTTAAGGACGTCGCGCACAGGCGCGGGGAGAATGTTGTTTCAAGACAATCCGCGGCAGAAGCAGTTGCCGGCGGGGATAATCACACGCAAATTTACATGTTTTTTTCCATATTGCAATTATTTTATGGTAAAAAACGCGGCAGGAACGGAATTTTAACTTTTTTATGAATACAGGCAGGCGCCGGTGGCTGTAAGCGTCGCGGGCAGCAGGCCGTCGGCACCCCATTGCAGGCATATGCCGTGGAGGTCGCGCACCAGAGCCACGACATCAATTCCGCAGGCTTCGAGCGACGGCGACACCAGTTTCGGATGGCGGCAGGGGCGTCCCTCGGGACGTGTACAGGGCTGCGGGTCGCAGAGCCGGCACGGGCCGATGCCGCAGAGCGTGCGCCCGCCGGGTTCGCGGGCGCGACGGGCAAGTTCCTCGCCGAGCAGGGCGGATGCCCGGGCCATTACATCGGTAGCGGCAAGACTGCAGCGTTCGGCCTCGTCGAGACAGACCTCGACGGTGACAACAACGGCCTCGGTGAAAGGCTCGTCGAGCGGGTCGGCGGCCAGTGGAGGGCATTGCCAGGTGGCAGCAAAAGAGGGACATTCGCGGCAGCGGGCCATGAACTCGGCCGGGCGACGGTAGCCGGCCAGCAGGCCGGCGGAGGTGATGCGGGCTGTGAGGGTACGGAAAGTCATCTTGCCGGGTATCAGTGCGAGGCGGCGTAATGGCGCCAGCGGTCAATCAGGGCCTCCATGTCGGCAGGCAGCGGAGCGCTGAAATCCATTTCCTGCCCCGTGGCGGGATGGCGGAAGCCCAGGGTACGGGCATGCAGGGCCTGGCGCGGGCAGATGTCCATGCACGAGGCCACAAAAGTGCGGTAGGCCGCCGAGGGGACGCCGCGCAGCACCTTGTCGCCGCCGTAGCGGGCATCGTTGAAGAGCGGATGGCCGATGTGTTGCATATGAACGCGGATCTGGTGGGTGCGACCGGTCTCGAGGACGCATTTCACCACGCTGACATGGGTAAGATTCTCGACGGTGGCATAATGTGTCACGGCATGCTTGCCCCTGTCGCCGCCGGCGGGAAAGACAGCCATCTGAAGGCGGTCGCGGGGATTGCGGTCGATATTTCCCTCGATGCGGCCTGCGGGCGGGTCTGGACGCCCCCACACCACGGCGACATATTCACGGCGTGTGGTCTTGTTGAAGAACTGGCGGCCGAGATCGGTCTTGGCATCGGGGGTCTTGGCCACGACCAGCAGGCCCGATGTATCTTTGTCGATACGGTGCACCAGCCCCATGCGGGGGTCCTTGACATCGTAGTCGGGATTGTCCTTGAAATGCCAGGCCAGGGCGTTGACCAGCGTGCCTGAGTAGTTGCCGTGGCCGGGGTGAACCACGAGGCCGGCGGGCTTGTTGACCACCAGGACGGTGTCGTCCTCGTAGACGATGTCCAGGGGAATATTTTCGGCCACCACCTCGAAATCATAGCGCGGGCGGTCCATCACCACCTGAACCACATCGAGAGGCTTTACGCGGTAGTTGCTGCGGACGGGACGGCCGTTCACCAGGATGCAGCCGGCCTCGGCGGCCTGCTGTACACGGTTTCGCGACGATTTCTGAAGGCGCTCCACGAGGAATTTGTCGACGCGGAGAAGGGCCTGGCCGCGGTCGGCCACGAAACGGAAATGTTCGTAGAGTTCGCGCTCGTCGTCGCCGTCGATAATCACCACGGGCTGCGGTGTGTCGGCATCGCATATGTCGGCGTCGGGCACGGGCGGCAGCGGTTCGTAGGGGCCGTCGGTCATATTTCCTGATATGAGGACTGTCCGGAGAGTTCCTGCTCGATGGCGGCCTCGGCGGCGATTGAATCCACGGCCAGCGAGTCTGCGGGAGCGGCCATGGGAACGCCGACTTCAAGCACAACCTCGGCATCTACGGGAATCACCGAGCCGACGCCGATGGGACGTCCCTGGGCATGGGCATGCTCCACGAGGTCGGGATATTCCGAGGGCACGTTGACATAGCGGATGGATGTCACGCCCATGGCCGAGAGATATGAAACAGCCTGGCGCACAGACACTCCGGTGACAGGCATCGAAATGGTTATGTGCTTGGGCGAGAAAGCCGTGACCGTTACGTAGACACTGCGGCCGGCCTTCACTACGGCTCCGGCCTTGGGCCAGGACTCCATCACGGTGCCCGGGGCCACGGACTTATCGTAGAGCGAATCTGAAATCTCGATTTTCAGGCCATGGTTTTCGAGGGTCTCCCGGGCCTGTGCGTAGGGCATATCCTTGATTTGCGGCACGGTGGAGGTGTCGCCGTGATGTGTCCAGACATCGAGGAAGAGCATGCACAGCCATACGATAACGACGGTGGCCAGGAACATCGCGATAAGCCCCGACCACACGGGATGGGCTGTATAGAAGGTTTTCAGTTTATTCCACATAGATATATCGTAGTGAGAACTCGGCCACAAAGTTAACGAAACTTTCGCAATCGCGCAAATCGGCGGTTTGCCAGCCTTGCGGAAAATTGCTATCTTTGCAGTCGCGATTATTTTTTCCGAAACAGAAGAATGAAGGAATTCCTACAAATACTGCGGCGATTCGTGCCGCCATACCGCAAATACCTGCTGCTGAACATATTTTTCAATATTCTGGCAGCCTTCCTCACTCTGTTCTCCTTTGCCCTGATTATCCCCATCCTGGAGATGCTGTTCAAAATCAAGGAAGCGACCTATGTCTACATGCCTGTCGGCTCGGGTTCGCTGAAAGAGGTGACGGTGAACAATTTCTACTACTACACCCAGGAATCCATCGCCGGCTTCGGCGCGTCGACCACCCTGGCGCTGCTTGCGGCGGCACTGGTGGTGATGACGGCGCTGAAAACAGGCACCACCTATCTCGCCTCGTACTATATCATCCCGCTGCGCACTGGCGTGGTACGCGACATACGCAACTGGGTCTACGACAAAATCACCACTCTGCCGATTTCGTTCTTCACCTCCGAGCGCAAGGGCGATGTGATGGCGCGTATGAGCGGCGACGTGGCCGAGGTAGAGAACTCCATCATGGCCTCGCTGGACATGATTTTCAAGAATCCCGTAATGATTGTGGTGTGCCTGGCGATGATGATTGCCATTTCGTGGCAACTGACACTGTTCGTGTTCATCCTGCTGCCCTTGGCCGGCATCGTGATGGGCCGTATCGGCAAACGGCTGAAACGCCAGTCTCTGGAAGCGCAGAACCAGTGGGGCCTGCTGATGGCCAACATCGAGGAAACCCTGGGCGGCCTGCGCGTGATCAAGGCCTTCAACGCTGAAGGCAAGGTGCGCGCCCGCTTCCACCGCGAAAACCAGGTGTTCTGCGACATCACCACCCGCGTGTTCCGCCGCCAGGTGCTCGCCCACCCCATGAGCGAGTTCCTCGGCACCACGGCAATCGCGATAATCCTATGGTTCGGCGGCTCGCTGATTCTCTCGGGCCACTCGTCGATGAACGCCGCGTCGTTCATCTACTATATGGTGATTTTCTACTCGATAATCAATCCGGCCAAGGAATTCTCCAAGGGTGCCTACGCCGTGCAGAAAGGCCTGGCATCTATGGAACGTATCGACAAGATTCTCAACACCACCAACCCCATCACCGACCCCGACAAGCCATCGGCCGCACCGGCCCTGAAACATGGCATCGAACTGCGCGGGGTGAATTTCGCCTACGGCGACCACGAAGTGCTACACGACATCGACCTGGACATCCCGGCCGGCTCCACCGTGGCCCTGGTGGGCCAGAGCGGCTCGGGCAAAACCACGCTGGCCGACCTCATCCCGCGCTTCTACGACGTGGCATCGGGCAGCATCCGCATCGACGGCACCGATATCCGCGACATGCGCGTGGCCGACCTGCGCGGAATCATGGGCAACGTGAACCAGGAAGCCATCCTCTTCAACGACACCTTTTATAATAACATAACCTTCGGCGTGGAATCGGCCACCCGCGAGCAGGTGGCCGCCGCACGCATTGCCAACGCCCACGATTTCATCATGGAGAGCGAGCAGGGCTACGACACCCCCATCGGCGACCGCGGCTGCCGCCTGTCCGGCGGCCAGCGCCAGCGCCTGTCCATTGCCCGCGCAATCCTGAAAAATCCTCCCCTGCTGATTCTCGACGAGGCAACCTCGGCCCTCGACACCGAAAGCGAGAAACTGGTGCAGGAAGCCCTCGAACGCCTGATGCGCGACCGCACCACCATTGTCATCGCCCACCGCCTCAGCACCATCCGCGACGCCTCGCTGATCTGCGTGCTCCACGAGGGCCGCATTGTGGAACGCGGCACACACGAGCAACTGATGGCCCTCAACGGCCACTACCGCCGCCTGGTGGAAATGCAGTCGCTCTGACAGCCGCCGACTTGTCCGAACCTTATCCCGACCGAGTCCGTTATTACAGAATATGAAAGAATTCATCATAACACAGGAGGCCAGCGAACGCGCCGTGCTCGTAGGCCTCATCACGCCCTCGCAGGACGAGGCGCGCGTCAAGGAATACCTTGACGAACTGGAATTCCTGGCCGACACGGCCGGCGCCGTCACCGTGGGCCGCTTCACACAGCGTCTGGACTATCCCAATCCCCGCACCTTCGTGGGAAAAGGCAAACTGGAAGAAATCGCCGCCTTTCTGGAACCAAACGACGTCGGCATGGTTATTTTCGACGACGAACTCACCTCGAAGCAGGTGTCGAACCTCGAAAAGGAACTGAAAGTGAAGATTCTGGACCGCACGAGCCTGATTCTCGACATATTCGCCCGCCGCGCCCAGACGGCCCACGCAAAAACACAGGTGGAACTGGCCCAGTACCAGTACCTGCTGCCCCGACTCACACGCCTGTGGACCCACC
>CAJJOO010000052.1 GCA_905193395.1 uncultured Porphyromonadaceae bacterium | reverse complement strand
AAGCTCGTTTCTTCAAACTCGTTTGCTAACTTTGCATTTGCTGTTGGACTCTACGTTGGCAACTTTTTGGATTTCCAACCGCTGATTCGAAACCTTTTTTGGGGGTGGGAGATTGTGGTTCGGGATGTTTTTTGTATCTTTGCCGAACTGTCCCCGTCCGCGGACGGTTTTTGAACTACCTATCCGATAACCAAAAACTACAATCCGATAAAACATGGAAAATAACAGCAACAAGGGCTTCCGCACCGAATCCGACCTCCTGGGACAGATGCAGGTGCCGGACAATTGCCTCTACGGCGTGCAGACGATGCGCGGTATCGAGAATTTCCCCATCAGCATGTTCCACCTTTCCGACTGTCCCTCGTTCATCAAGGGCCTGGCTATCACAAAACTTGGCGCCGCAATGGCCAACCATCGCCTTGGCCTGCTCACCGATGAGCAGTTTGACGCCATTGCACAGGCCTGCCGCGAAATCATGGATGGAAAGTTCCACGACCAGTTCCCCGTGGACATGATTCAGGGTGGCGCCGGTACCACCACCAACATGAACGCCAACGAGGTGATTGCCAACCGCGCCCTCGAAATCATGGGCCACCGCCGCGGCGAATATCAGTATTGTTCGCCCAACGACCATGTGAACCGTTCCCAGTCGACCAACGATGCCTATCCCACGGCCATCCACTTGGGTCTGTACATGGAAATGGGACGTGTGCGCCACCACCTGCTGATGCTCATCGAGTCCCTGCGCGCCAAGGGCAAAGAATTCGCCTCTATTATCAAGATGGGACGCACCCAACTCGAGGATGCCGTGCCCATGACTCTCGGCCAGACCTTCGAGGGCTATGCCGCCACGTTGCAGGACGAGTGCAAGTTCCTCGATGACGCCGCCGACGACCTCCTCACCGTCAACATGGGTGCAACAGCCATCGGCACGGGTATCTGCGCCGAACCCGGCTATGCCGAAATGTGTGTCGAGGCTCTGCGCGAGGTTACCGGCTGGGACATCCGCCTGGCTTCCGACCTGGTTGGCGCCACCTGGGACACGTCGCCCATGGTAGGTTTCTCCTCGGCTCTGAAGCGCCTGGCCACTAAGGTCAGCAAGATTTCCAACGACCTGCGCCTGTTGGCCAGCGGCCCCCGCTGCGGTCTCGGCGAAATCAACCTCCCGGCCCGTCAGCCCGGTTCGTCCATTATGCCCGGAAAGGTCAATCCCGTCATCCCAGAGGTGATGACACAGATCTGCTACAAGGTGATGGGCAACGACACCTGCGTCACCTTCGCTTCCGAAGCCGCACAGATGGAACTCAACGCCATGGAACCTGTAACGGCCCAATGCAACTTTGAATCGGCCCACATCATGGTCAACGGTTTTGATACACTCCGCACGCGCTGTATCGACGGTATCACGGCAAATGCCGACCGCTGCCGCCGCTACGTTCACGACAGCATCGGCGTGGTAACGGCCCTCAATCCCGTCATCGGCTACAAGAATTCGACCAAAATCGCAAAAGAGGCTCTCGAAACCGGACGCAGCGTCTACGACCTGGTGCTCGAACACGGAATCCTGTCGAAAGAGCAACTCGACACCATCCTTGCTCCCGAAAACATGATTCGCCCCGTGAAACTCGACATCAAGCCCCTGCGTACGCTCTGACGCCACCACAACCATATCACAAAGGAGGCAGACACCATCACGGAGCCCGCCTCCTTTTCATTTACAGAACTATTGTTTTTTCAGAAAGCGTATGAATGGCCTGTGCAAAGTCTTATTTATATGCAGTCAGAAGATATTCGTATCCGTCTTCTTTGTCGATTATTTTCAGTTGGCCATAATACTCCGAAACCTCGTACACCTTTGTCCTGCTTTGTCCATAGGTCCAACCTTTGAAAATATTCCTATATTCCGGATATTGACCGCCACCCCAGGATGCGTCCGTATAATAACAGGTCGCCTTTTTTACTGCTTTCTCAATTTTTTTGCTGGCGAAGGGCCGGCTGGGAGGGCCGGGGGCCAACTTAATTGGCTGTCTTTGCGTTTTATATATCGGCTGTTTAAATAAATTTAAGACACGCGACGCCTTTTACTCCAATTCCCTTTCCCTATCGGCAACTTTCTATTAAATTTAATGTGCTAACTTTGCAGAACAATTCAAAGGTACTATACGCAATTTTTAAGAATCCACTAAGATAAAAACAAAGAGATGAATTTCAAGACACTGTCAATCAGTTGCGTTATTGCAACGCTCGCCGCAGGCACCGGTCTCACCTCGTGCTCCGGCGACGGACAGCAGCAACAGCAGCAGGGAGCCCCCTCGCTCCAGGTTATCACCGTTTCTCAAACAGGTTCCGAACTTTCAAAATCGTATCCCGCCCTCATCAAGGGCCAGACCGATGTTGACATACGCCCCTTGGTTACTGGAAACATCACCGCCGTCCATGTGGACGAAGGCCAGCGCGTGCACAAGGGCCAGACTCTTTTCACGCTCGACCAGGTTTCATTCCGTGCCGCCGTCGATCAGGCCGAGGCATCCGTTGCCGCTGCACGCACGGCCGTGGCAAACGCCCAGATTCAGGCCGACAACAATCGCAATCTTTACGACCGCAATATCATCAGCCAGAACGCCTGGCAGGTCTCCGACAACCAGTTGCGCCAGGCCAAGGCACAGTTGACGCAGGCCGAGGCCGCGCTGACCACTGCCCGCAAGAACCTCTCCTACACCGTAGTCACCGCTCCCTCGGATGGTATCGTAGGCCAGATTCCCTTCCGTGAAGGCGCCCTGGCTTCCCCCTCGATGCAGGTTCCCCTCACCACCATCAGCGACAACAAGAACGTTTACGCCTATTTCTCGCTCACTGAAAAGGACCTCCTGGAAATGACCGACAACGGCACCACCTCGATTGACGAAGCGCTGAAAAACTTCCCCCCCGTCAAACTCCAGTTGGCCGACGGCACCGTATATCCCTTTGACGGCCGTGTGGCCACCATCTCGGGTGTAATCGACAACTCCACCGGTTCGGCCAGCGTCCGTGCCCTGTTCCCCAATCCTTCGGGCATGCTGCGCAGCGGCAGCACAGGCCAGGTGGTAATCCCGGTAGAGGCCGAGGGTGTAATCGTAATTCCCCAGAAGGCCACATTTGAAATCCAGGATCTCCGCTACGTCTTTACGCTCAACGACTCGAACAAGACCGTCACCACTCCAATCCAGATCATGCCCATCAACGACGGCAAGAACTTTGTGGTTACCTCCGGTCTTAAGCCCGGCGACCGCGTCGTAATCGAGGGCATCGGCACATCAGTGCGTCCCGACATGGAAATCAATCCCGTCGCACCCGCCGAAGCCCAGGCACAGGCTCCCCAGGGCGCCGACAAATAATAATCCGGCATCCGTTTTCCCGGATTTCCCTTAAAATTTGAATTCTATCAGGAAATTTAAAAAATGAAACTCGATACATTTATTAACCGCCCGGTGCTGTCGACGGTTATCTCGATATTCATCGTGCTGCTGGGTCTGCTGGGCCTTGTCTCGCTGCCCGTCACGCAGTTCCCAGACATCGCACCGCCCACAATCTCGGTGACCACCACCTACAACGGTGCAAACGCCCAGGCGGTGCTGAATTCTGTGATTCAGCCTCTTGAAGAGTCTATCAACGGTGCCGAGGGCATGCAGTATATCTCCTCGACCGCCACAAACACCGGCTCGGCCACCATCACCGTGACCTTCAAGCAGGGCTTCGACCCCGACATGGCCGCCGTCGACGTCCAGAACCGTGTGGCTAAGGCCGCAAACCTCCTTCCTGCCGAGGTAAACCAGGTGGGTGTCCTCACACAGAAACGCCAGACTTCAATGCTGGTGGGTGTGGCCCTGATTGACTCCACCGGCCGTTACGATGAGGAGTTCCTCGACAACTACATGAAAATCAACGTCGTGCCCGTGCTTCAGCGTATCTCCGGCGTCGGCGACGTGATGAGTTTCGGTGCCGACTATTCGATGCGTATCTGGCTCAAGCCCGAAGTGATGTCGCAGTACGGCCTGATGCCCTCCGACGTAGCCGCCGCTCTGGCCGAACAGAACGTCGAGGCCGCTCCCGGTGCCTTCGGCGAACAGGGCAACCAGAGTTTCCAGTATATCATGCGCTACCGCGGACGTAAGGTGACACCCGAAGAATTCGGCGACATCGTAATCCGCGCGAACAGCAACGGCGAGGTGCTCTATCTGAAAGACGTGGCCGAAATCGAACTCGGTCGCGTAACATACGGCTTCCACAACCGCGCCAACGGTCACCCCTCGTCCATGGCTATGGTGTTCCAGACCCCCGGCTCCAACGCCACCCAGATTATCAACGACGTGCTTAAGACCGTCGACGAGATGAAGAAAGACCTCCCCGCAGGCCTGCACTACGACATCCCCATGAACAACAACGACTTCCTCTTCGCGTCAATTCACAATGTGATCCGTACGCTCATCGAGGCCTTCGTGCTGGTGTTCTTCGTCGTATACATCTTCCTGCAGGACTTCCGCTCGACAATCATCCCTGCCATTGCCATCCCCGTGGCCCTTATCGGAACCTTCTCGGTTCTGAGTCTCATCGGATTCTCCATCAACCTCATCACCCTCTCGGCTCTGGTTCTTGCAATCGCTATTGTGGTCGACGACGCCATTGTGGTCGTCGAGGCCGTTCATGCCAAACTGGACCAGGGCTACAAATCGGCCCGACGCGCATCCATCGACGCCATGAGCGAGATTGCCGGCGCCCTGGTTTCCATCACCCTGGTGATGATGCTCGTGTTCATCCCCGTATCGTTCATGCCCGGCACCGCAGGTGTGTTCTACCAGCAGTTCGGTATCACCATGGCCATCGCCATCGGTTTCTCGGCTGTCAACGCACTCACCCTGTCGCCCGCACTCTGCGCCCTGTTCCTCAAACCTAAAAACGACGACCGCACCGTCGGGCAGCGCATGGGCGAGGCATATGGTGCCGCAGCCGATGTGGTGAAGAAGAAATATGCCGGAAACTTCGGTCTCAACTTCCCGCCCGTAGTAACCCTGGTGCTCCTCTGCGCCACAATCTACTTCATGATCGCCGACTGGTTTGCCTTCCACAATGTAGTGCAGAGCATAATTGCCTGCGTCGTGGCCCTGCTCACCGTGCTGGGACTCTTCGGCAAACGCTTCCACACGGCCTTTGAAAACGGCTACGGACGCCTGTTGCACGGCTACAAAGGCGCCGTGAAATGGTGTTCGGCACATAAGATCACATCGTTCAGCGCCGTTATCGTCTCGATTGTGGTTCTCGCCTGGCTCATGATGCGTACCCCCAGCGCCATGGTGCCCAATGAAGACACCGGTTTCATGTTCGGTATGGTCGACATGCCAGCCGGTACGTCACAGGAACGTACCACCGAGGTCCTGAACCAACTCGAAAAGATCGTCATGGAAATTCCCGCCGTCCGTCTGTGCGAGACCATCAACGGCTACTCGTTCATCGCCGGCCAGGGCGCTACCTACGGTACTCTACTTATCAAACTCAAGGACTGGAGCGAGCGCGGCAAGGGCGAGAGCGTCGACGACGTCATCAAACTCCTCTATGCCAAGTCGCAGCAGGTCAAGGACGGCCGCGTGGTATTCTTCGCGCCGCCTATGATTACCGGTTATTCCGTGACCAACGGTTTTGAAATCAAGATGCAGGACCGCACCGGCGGCGACATCAACGCCTTCTATGCCGTGGTACAGAACTTCCTGGCACAGTTGAACCGGCAGCCCGAAATCCAGACCGCCTACACCACGTTCAACCCCACCTTCCCGCAGTATATGATTGACATCGACGCCGCCAAGGCCAAGCAGGCCGGCATCAGCCCCCAGACCATCCTGTCCACCCTCCAGGGCTACTACGGCGGTATGTACGTGTCGAACTTCAACCGCTTCGGTAAAATCTACCGCGTGATGATGCAGGCCGCTCCCGAAAGCCGCATCAACCCCGCAACTCTCAAAAACGTGAAGATTCGCAACGGCGCCGAAATGGCTCCCATCGACAACTTCGTGAAACTGACCCGCGTCTACGGTCCCGACCTTCTCGACCGTTTCAACCTATTCAACTCCATTTCGGTCAACGGTTCGCCTGCTCCGGGTTATTCCTCGGGCGACGCCATTGCCGCCATCGAACGTGTGGCCGCCCAGACGCTGCCACAGGGCTTCGGCTACGAATACGCCGGTATGACCCGCGAGGAAGCCGGAAGTTCGGGCTCCTCATCCACCGTCACCATCTTCGCCCTCTGTCTGCTGTTCGTATATCTGCTGCTATCGGCCCAGTATGAAAGTTACCTGCTGCCCTTCGCCGTGATTCTGTCGATTCCCTTCGGTCTGATGGGTTCGTTCATCTTCGCCGACATCTTCGGAATCAGCAACAACATCTACCTGCAGATTGCCCTCATCATGCTTATCGGTCTGTTGGCCAAGAACGCCATCCTCATCGTCGAGTTCGCCCTGGAACGCCGCATGTCGGGTATGTCGGTATTCAATGCCGCCGTTGCCGGCGCCGCCGCCCGTCTGCGTCCTATCCTCATGACCTCGCTGGCCATGGTTATCGGTCTGCTCCCCATGATGCTCTCGACCGGTGTAGGCGCAAACGGCAACCGTGCCCTCGGCACCGGCTCCGTGGGCGGTATGCTCATCGGCATGATTCTCCAGATTTTCTTTGTACCCGCGCTTTTCTGCGTATTCCAGTTGATTCAGGAACGCTTCCGTCCCATCAAGTGGGATAAAGAGGAAAAAGGCGGAAACATCGAAAGTGAAATCGAACAATACGCCCGATAACTAACCCCAATGGTTCCGGTCCCGGAACACATACTCCGGGACCGGATACCATCAATATAACCACTCAACACAGAAATGAACAACATATTCAAGGGAGCGCTGGTACTGGCATTGACCCTCTCTCTGTCCGGATGCCACATCTACCAGAAATATGAGACTCCCACCGACACTCCCCTCACCAAGAGTTATGCCGAGGCCCTGGCCCAGGAACCCGATTCCACGGCTTTCGGCAATCTGCCCTGGCAGGAAGTTTTCACCGACCCCGTCCTCGTTGACCTCATCAACCGCGCTTTGGCCAACAATACCGACCTGCGCAACGCACAGTTGAACGTCGAGGCCGCACAGGCCCAGGTACTCGGCGCTAAACTCGCCTACCTCCCCTCCGTAGCCCTCGCCCCCAACGGTGCCGGCGCTAAATACGCCTCCAACGACTTTTCGTGGACCTACCAGTTGCCCGCACAGGTTTCCTGGGAGGTCGACATCTTCGGCAAACTGCTCAACAACAAACGCTCGGCCCAGGTAGCCTTGATTCAGACCGAGGCCTATGCCCAGGCCGTCCGCTCGCAGATTATCTCGGCCGTCGCCACCACCTACTATACCCTGAGCGCCGTCAAGCAGCAACTGGCTCTCTCGCGCTCCACATCCGAACTCTGGAAGGAAACCGTCAACACCATGCGCGACCTCAAGGAAGCCGGACGCACCACCGAGGCCGCCGTGATGCAGAGCGAGGCCTCCTATTTCAGCATCCTCGGCTCCATCACCGACCTTGAGACATCCATCGTAAGCCTCAACAACACCATGTCGCTGCTGCTCAACACCTATCCTCAGGAATGGGATGTGACCGACAAAGTCGACATTCAGGTGCCGCAGATACTCCGTGCCGGCGTGCCCATGTCGGAGCTTGCCGTCCGTCCCGATGTCAGGGCAGCCGAGCAGGGTCTTGCAGCCGCATATTACGCTACTTCGAGCGCACGTGCGGCCTTCTATCCCACTCTCACTTTGGGTGTGGGCGGAGGATTCACCAACGCACTGGGCTCTTTCATCCAGAATCCCGGCAAATGGTTCTATAATCTCACCGGCTCGCTGACCGCTCCCCTCTTCTCCCGCGGTCAGAACATCGCTCGTCTCAAGGGTGCCAAAGCTCAGCAGCAGCAGGCTCTCAACACCTTTGAGTACACTCTGCTCTCGGCGGCCGCCGAGGTGAAAGATGCTATTACCGTCTATGACAAGAGTTTCGAGAAATCGTCGCTCCTCAA
>CAJJOO010000051.1 GCA_905193395.1 uncultured Porphyromonadaceae bacterium | reverse complement strand
CTTTTTGTCCTTATGCTCGATTTTGCGGAGCGTGTGGTGGATTCGTTCCAGTTGATGCACTGCTGCGATTGCGGCTACCAGTGTGCCGGCCTGCAGCGCTGTCTTTACTATGAAATGTACGAGACGATGTTTGTGGTGGCGCGAAATTTCCATGATAGTCTGTTTTATTTTTATTCTGCTTTCAAAACACACTCGCCCTCGCAATGGTTCAAATCTCATCCAATATGTCGTTAGAAAAATTTCTCCATTAATTCTGATATTTAGTTATTTTTCTTGAATTTTATTGAAATTTTTACTAAATTTGCGCCGTTTTTGTAAATTCACTGTCCAATTATTCCTATATCAGACAGTTTCCTTGCATCTAATTGATAGTAATTTTAAACTTAATAATAAACCATTCATGAAGTTTTGTTCACAAAAATGGTGGCTTGCAGCGGCATTGCCCTTGTTGGCCGGATGTGTCAATGACGATTACGATTTATCGGACATTGACACCACTACACGTGTAAGTGTTAATGATTTGATTCTGCCGGTGAATATCGACGCCATTACACTCGGCGATGTTATTTCCGTCGACGAAGACAGCCGAATCAAACCCGTTATCATCAACGGACAGGAATTTTACGCTCTTACCGAAAATGGCGAATTCCATTCCGATGATATCAAGGTGATGGAGGTTAAGGCAGATGCTCCGACGCTGAATTCCACCTCGGCCACCCTTCAACTTGTTACTCCTGCCGGCAATATCCGTCGTGCCGAGGGCTTGTCTCTGACCTATAATATCACTCCCATGGGCGACGACTTCGATTACAACGCCGGTCATGTCGACGATGCCATCGAGCAACTTCATTCCGTCAAGGCGGACATGTGGTGCCGTATCACCCTCTCTGCCCCCGGCCTGGCCGATATGGCTTCGGAAATCACATTTAATAATGTAGTGATAAAACTGCCCCTCGGCCTCGAGGGTACCAGCGGCGACGGCACATACAATCCGGCCGACGGTACATGGACCATAGAAAAATACACTATTTATGGAGGCGAAACATCCGCCGACGTTACTATTTACGCCACCGGTATCGACTTCGTGAAGGCCGGCGCCCAGATTGACAGCAATCATCAGTTCGACTTCAAGGGCCAGTTCCGAATCCTGTCCGGCACGATGACCGTAACCCCGAAACTCTCCGTCACACTGCCGTCCAGCATCGGCTTCCGCGCCGACTATGCGGTCTCCGACCTCGAGGCAACCGCTTTCAGCGGCGTTGTCAACTACCACCTCGACGGGCTGGATATCGCACCTATCAACCTGAACGACATCCCCGACTTCCTTGCCGGCGAAGGCACCAATATCTCGATCGCCAATCCTCAGATTTATCTTAATGTCAACAATCCCGTTGCCGGTAACAGTCTCGACTGCCGCACCGGTCTGCGTCTCACCGCCTACCGCAACTCGGGCAACCCCCTGACATTCCAGCCCGATGAAAATGAAATCCTCATCGGTCACAACCGCGGCGCCGACGGCCCCTACAACTTCGTGCTCGCGCCTGATGGCACAAACCTCAATACGCCCGACCATTACAGCGATAATCTGAAATGGGTGCGTTTCACCACTCTCAGCGACCTGCTCGCCACTCCCGAGGGCTATCCCGTCCAGGGCATTCCCACGAGCATCGGTATCGACCTCACCGATCCCTGTATTCCGATGCAGGAGGTTAAGGATTTCGCCCTCGGCCGCGCTCTGCCCGGCGTTCGCGGCACTTACGAACTGCTGGCTCCCCTTGCACTGACTTCCGATTCGCAAATCGTCTACACCGACACCGAGGATGGCTGGAGCAGCGAGGATCTCGACGCCGTGACCATCACCACACTCACCGTCACCGCCACCGCCGTCAACAACTGCCCCGCAGGCATCCAGCTCACCGCCTGGCCCGTTGATGTCAACGGCAACCGCATCGACGCCGAAATAACTACAAACTATATCGAGCCGAACACCGACGGCGAGGTTCCCGTGGAAATCAAGATGCACGGCACCGTCCGCAAACTCGACGGCATCACCTTCAGCGCCCGTCTCACCGGCAGCAACGCCAATGAGCCCCTGAAACCCCAGCAGACCCTGGTTCTGAAAAACATCCGCGACAAGGTCAGCGGCTACTATGAAAAAGAACTTTAATACGAGGCAACAATGATGAAAACATCTAAATTGATGATTATCGCCGCTGCGCTGGTCTGCGGCATCGGAGCCTCGAAGGCTCAGAACACCACATCGGGCTACTTCCTGGACAACTACGACTACCGTTACCAGATGAACCCCGCTTTCGGTAACGAAAAGAACTTTGTATCTATGCCCGGCCTGGGCAACCTGAACGTGGCGATGCGAGGCAGCCTTGACGTCTCCTCCGTTATCTACACTCTTAACGGCCGCACAGTCCTCTTCACCAACCCCGGCATTTCCGCCGGCGAGGTGATGTCCAACATCCACGACCGCAACAAAATCGGTGCCAACGTCAAGATCAACGTACTCAGTGGCGGTTTCAAGGCCTGGGGTGGATACAACACCATTTCTGTAAATGCTGTCGCCAACGTCAACGCAACCGTGCCCGGTTCGCTTTTCTCTCTCGCCAAGGAAGGTGTCAGCAACCGCACATACGACATCCATGATTTCAACGCCAACGCCATGGGATATGCTGAAATCGCCCTTGGCCACTCGCGCGACATCACCCAGGTGCCCGGGCTCCGCGCAGGTATCGCAATGAAATTCCTGGTCGGTATCGCCAGCATCGACGCCCGCTTCCACGAGGCTAACCTAACCCTCGGCGAAAACGACTGGACAGCCGTAACCGATGCTGATATCTACGCCAACGTCGGCGGATTTGAATACGACCACAAGGTCAACAGCGAGACCGGCCGCGAATACGTTTCCGGCGCTAACCTCGACGGCGACGGAAACATCGGTCCCAATGGCTTCGGCGTTGCCTTCGACCTCGGTGCCGAATACAAGTGGAGCGATTTCGACTTCTCCCTGGCCCTGCTTGACCTCGGTTTCATCAACTACTCCGACACCCGCCACGCATCCACCAACGGTCGTCGTACAATCAACACCGACGCATACATCTTCAATGCCGACGACGATGCAGCCAACTCCTTCGAAAACGAATGGGACCGCTTCAAGGGCAACCTCGACAACCTCTATCAGATGAGCGACAACGGTAACATCGGCTCGCACAAACGTGGACTCGCCGCCACCCTCAATGTTGGCGTCGGCTACACCCTGCCCATGTACCGCAATCTCAAATTCGGCCTCCTGAACAGCACCCGCATCAATGGTAAATACACCTGGACCGAGACGCGCCTGTCCGCCAACATCCGTCCCGTAAAATGTTTCTCCGCTGATGCTAACATAGTCCTCGGCTCCTATGGCTTCGGATTCGGCTGGCTCCTCAATCTTCATACCCCCGGCTTCAACCTCTTCCTCGGCATGGACCGCACCCTCGGCAACGTAACCAAGCAATTCGTGCCCTTGAACTCCAACGCCTCTGTCAATTTTGGTATCAACTTCCCCTTCTGATACCCTTGCACACATTAATACAATAAAAGCGCCCGAAAGGGGCGCTTTTATTGTATCTGGCCGTACCAGCGGCGTCGGAGCGCGGCTGCTCCGCGGGCGCGGCATCATCGGCGGCGCCGCGCAGCAGATACGGCGCCCGGGGGGCCGGCCGCTATCCTTGCGCTGCGGTGGATTATTTGCGGTTTTCGGGGTGTTTCCGGCGGGTGCGGAAATCTTCCCATTGGCGGTTCCAGTTGCGGTTGGCGCGGATTGAGGTGATGCCCAGGAGGGTCTTGAGCATCGACAGGGCGCGGTGGCCGATGTCGAGTTTTATCACGCTGCGGCTGACGAGGCGTTCGTCGGGTGTCAGAGCAAGCCGCACGCCGTCGTTATCGATGTTGTTCACGCGGTCCACCAGGTCGCGGATACCTGGTTGCAATTCCGGTGCGCCGGCAGGTTCGAGGATTGCCAATTCATCGGTTCCATCGCGGCGTTTTTCCCATTTACGCGCTTCCTTGACGGTGATGTATTCCTTGTCAATGATATAGACTTCGGCATAGGTGCTGATGAAAATAGCCTGGTCGCCGCGGTTGAACATGAACATGTCCCGGCCGCGGTCGTTGGACTCGACGGTGAAGGAGTAGCCGCTTAGTTCAACAGGCGTGATGGAGTCGGCGCCCACACCTTCGAAATTGAATCTGAGGCGCACCTGCTCGAAGTCGATGTCTTTTTTGAAGAATGACGCCAGCCCTGGTACCCAACGTCGCCCGATAGTATCTGCCAGGGCGTTTACATCGAGCGTCAGGCGCCCGTTGTCGCGATTCCAGATCTCGCAGGCGCTGTAACGGCCGTAAAGAGTATCGGTGGACGTGCTGAAGGCAGCCACGTGGCCGGGCGCTGTTGCGGCCGGCGGCAGCCCGATCCAGTCGGCCCACGAAAAATAGTCGTTGCAGCGGTTGCTGACGCTGTCCAGGCCGTTGCCGTCGGTGAAACGGTAGTAGGACCTGGATTCGAGTACACGTGGATTCTGCCAGCCTCTGAAGCGCGTTCCGGCATCGCGGGGCAGCATGAAATCGACCATTTTCTCGCGGAACAACTGCACGGAATCGCTGAACGTGGTCAGAGTGGAATATTCACGTACATATGCCAGGATGTGGAGCACGCGGTGCTGTCGCGATTCGACGACCATTTCCGGCAGTTCGGTTGTCTGCGGGCTGAGGAATACGGTGTCGGCACCGGGCGCCGGGACACTGGTTTCGCGGTAGCCAAGATAGCGCACCGTGACGGGGTAGGCGCCGGCGGGGATGGAGGGCAGCGCGCCGTTTTTCCGGCAGATACCAATAAAATTGCCGTCGGAGGCGAAAACCGAGGCCTGTGACAGCGGCCTGCGGCTGACGGAATCGGCGACAATCACGTCCGGTTCGCGTGCCGCGAGTTGCAGCGCCGTCGGGAGGATGAGGGTGATGAAGAGGAGACGTAGCATAGTGGATGAATCAGCATGGCGGTTCCAGGAGTCGGAAAGCCGCCGTTGCCGCAAATGTACAAAAAAACTTGCCCCGAGGGGCAAGTTTTACATGAATTAACCGCGATGTAATATTTTTTCACCATCCGAGAATCCTGCGCAGGTGAGGCAGCAGGAAGTCGGCATAGTGGCGGAAACCGAGATCGGTGAGGTGGATACCGTCGACGGTGCCGTCGTCCTCGGGGCCGTCAAGGCCTTCGGATTCGATGAAGTAGATGTTCTGGTAGCCCTCGTCTTTCAGGCGCTGGTAGTTGCGGCGGTAGGCGTTGTTTTTGGCGGGCAGATAGTTGTTGAACATCGAGTCGTAGCGGTAGTAGGGGTAAAGCGGGCCGGCCAGCATCACGATGGGAGTGTCGGGATGGGCGTCGGCCAGGATTTTGACGAAGTTATATGTGAGCGTGTCGCACTGCATTTCGGTGCAGTTGGGGACGGGGTCCAGCAGGAAGAGGTCCACGTCGGGAATCTGGTTCATGGCGCGGGCCATGCATTCGTCCTGCTTGCCTTCGCCGGAGATACCGATGTTCACCACTTCGGCGTTGAGTTCACGGCCGATGATGTTGGTACCAGCCATACCGGTGCGCGATGCGCAGCCGCCCTGCAGGATGCTGGTGCCGTAGGCCACGATGCGGCGGTTGCGGTCGATAATCTCTGGATTGCCGGGGGTTATGACGCAACCGGAATCGACCTTTACCCACAATTCGTTGACGCCGTCGTAAAGGGGCAGATAAATCATATACTCGTGCATCTTGCCGTCGAGACGTTCGACGTAGGTGGATTCCACGATCTTATCCTCCTTGTTGTTCACGTAGGGGCGGTTGGTGTTGACGTGGCGCCAAACGGAGTCGCCCTCGAGGATATAGAGGTCGGTGCCTTTAAGACCGGTATCGGCCATGTGGATGAGGTGTGTGTTCCAGAGGAGTTGATATTTGACGCCGATACGGCGGGAATTGGTGGCGAAACGGATGCCGATGCCGCTGGAGCATTGAGAGCGTTCCCATAGGTCGGGGCGGACGCTGTCCTGCAGATATGCGGGGATTCGGGTGAAGGGTCGAAGGGTGTTGTCCCAGCCTTTGTTGATGACGCGCAGGTCTAGGGCGTTGACCAGTTGCCATGGCGTTTCGTTTTCCTCGGCCGCGGAAAGGGGCGCGTTCCAGAGTCCCACCAGGGCCAGGGCTGCAAGTAATAGTTTCTTCATGGTTTACAGAGTGTTTATGAAATAATAGTTGTTTCAAATGGAATATGATGCAAAATTAATAAAAATAATCAGAACGGCATATATTTATTGTCGAACTGGCCCTAAAATGCGGGAAATGGCCGACGGCTGTCCCTGAAAAGCAAGCAGGCCGGGGAATCTGCTGTTCCCCGGCCTGCCGGACGGTTATAATGGATTAGATTTTATTTCACGATAACCTTGGTGGCCTTGTTGCCTGCAACCTTGACATAGATGCCCGGGGTGAGATTCTCGGCGGGAACCATGATGCCCTGGAGGTTGTAGAATACGGCGTCGGCCTGGGCAGCGTCGGAAATCTCGATGCTCTCAACGCCCTTGGCGCCCTTGAAGTTGTACTTCGAGGCGGCGGGAGTTGCTGCTTCGGGATGTTCGTCGCGCAGGGTGTAGATGCGGTAGCCGTCCTGACGCAGATAAACGTGGAGGTTGCCGGCGGCGTCGAAGCGCATTGTTGCCCAGTCGTTGGTGTCGATCGGGAAGGTGTAGCGATAGGTCATGACGGGTTTGGTGCCCTGCCATTCAACGTCGAGGACAACGATGCCGGTCTCGGTGGAGGTCACGGCAGTCTTGCCGTCGGCAGTGATTGCGAAGCCCGATGTACCGCTGTTGATGTAGTCGACGATTGCATCGTCGGCGGAGGTCATTTCCACGATATCCTCGTCGTTGAGGAGGTTGGAGATGTAGGCGAAGACGGGAGTACCGGCAGCGTTGTTGCCTGCGCCGCGGACCTGCGAAACGAATGCGCCTGTGCCGTAGGAAGTGACATCGACGTTAGTGTTGGCCATCAGACCCTTGTAGCCGAGTACGGTGGGAGCCTCTGTGATGGTCCAGGGACCGCTGAGGTGCGAGCGGGTGATCGAGTTGTCGTTGCCGCCGCCACCGTTGGTGTTGTTGTGGTCTTCGCTGAACATGATCATCCAGTTGTCGCCCTTCTCGTCGGTGAGGAAGTCGAGGCCGGAATTGCCGCCGCCAAGGAGGGTGCCTTCGTCGGTGATGAAGCAGCCTGATTTGTCTTTTGTTCCGGAGAAGAGGCTGAAGGGTTCGGCCTGGGTGTCGAGCGGGTCGATTACGACTGCGCCGTAGCCGTTGTCGCCCCATGTAGCGAGGACAGCCTTGCCCTGGAGTTCATTGCCGCGGAACGGGTCGCTCTGGTTGGTGTTGCTTGCGCCGCCGAACATTGCGTGGCCCTTGAAGATGCGGCTTGCCACTTTCTCGCCTGCGGGGTTGTAGACATCGATACCCTGGTTGCGGCCGTGGCCAACGACAACGTAACCGAACGATTCGTATTCGGGGTTGTCAAGGGGAACGACGCCGCCGCGGGTTGCGCTGAGGCCGTTGACGTCCTTGCTGTACAGACCTGCCTGAGCGATAGGATCGCTGACAACGACAACTTCCCATGCGTATTCAAGTTCTTCGTTGAGGTCGGACTTGTTGACGGTGAAGTTGTTTTCGCCCTTGGTTACGGCGCCGATGGGGAGGGTGAGAGTAGCGGAGCCGTCGGTGGCGGTGAGGCGGAGCGATGCTTCGGGAGCGTCGCCGGTCATGCTGAATGTGATGGCGTAGGAGTCGTCGGATTCAACGCTCTTCACGTCATAGGCATATTCCTTGCGGCCCTGGGGCTGCTGAACATTGTGGGTGGTGAATTTCGATACCTTGCCGTCGCGCAGCAGGTAGAGTTCGATCCAGCCGTCGGTAACGGCGTCGGTGGCGGCGTCGCGTGTCACGACGGTCTCGCCGGCAGCGGCTGCATAGGTTGTGGCGGCAGCCTCGGCCTGTGCTTCAGGAGCGGAAACGCTGAGG
>CAJJOO010000050.1 GCA_905193395.1 uncultured Porphyromonadaceae bacterium | reverse complement strand
ACGCCCGTCACATCAACAACAACGACGCCGAAATCGAAGACCTCGTCAAGGAACTCATCACCAACCACACCATCGGCTGACATCCACGTCGCCCCCTTTTCATAATACCATTATGGCAGACAACAACAACCTCATAGTCTACTGCGAACTGGACGAAGGCCGCATCGCCGACGTCAGCCTCGAACTCCTCACAAAAGGCCGTAAACTCGCCGACCGTCTCGGCGTGAAACTCGAAGCACTCGTTGTCGGTTTCGACCTCGACGGCATCGAAAGCCAGATTTTCCCCTACGGCGCCGACACCGTCTACAAGGTGGCCGACAAACGCCTCTACCCCTACACCTCCAATCCCCACGCAGCCGTCTTGATCAACCTCTTCAAGGAAATCAAGCCCCAGATTGCCCTGATGGGTGCCACCTGCATCGGCCGCGACCTCGGTCCCCGCGTTTCCTCCGCACTCCACTCCGGCCTCACCGCCGACTGCACCTCGCTGGAAATCGGCGACCACACCGACGCCAAGACCAAGAAGGAATACCACGACCTCCTCTATCAGATCCGCCCCGCATTCGGCGGCAACATCGTGGCCACAATCGTCAACCCGGAACACCGCCCCCAGATGGCCACCGTCCGCGAAGGCGTCATGAAGAAGGAAATCTTCAATCCCGACCACAAGGGACAGGTGATCAACCTCGACCCCGCCAAATATGTCAGCGACACCGACTTCGTCGTTGAAATCATCGACCGTCAGATTTCCAAATCCAAGGTCAACATCAAGAACTCGCCCATCATCGTCGCAGGCGGCTACGGCGTCGGCTCCAAAGAGAACTTCCAGTTGCTCTTCGACCTGGCCCGCACCCTGGGCGGCGAAGTCGGCGCTTCCCGTGCCGCCGTCGACGCCGGTTTCATCGAACACGAACGCCAGATCGGCCAGACCGGTGTGACCGTCCGCCCGAAACTCTACATCGCCTGCGGTATCTCCGGCCAGATCCAGCACATCGCCGGCATGCAGGAAAGTTCTATCATCATCTCAATCAACAACGACCCCAACGCGCCCATCAACGCCATCGCCGACTATGTAATCACCGGCGACCTCGAGGAAGTCGTTCCCAAACTCATTAAATATTACAAGAAGAACTCCAAGTAAATACCCATGGCTAATTTCTATAACGACAATCCCGACCTGCGCCACCACCTCAGCCACCCGATGATGAAAAAAATCGTCGAACTGAAGGAGCGCAACTTCTCCGACGCCGAAAAGTTTGACTACGCCCCGCTCAACTACGACGACGCCATGGACAACTACGAACGTGTCCTCCAGATTGTAGGCGATATCTGCGGCGACATCATCGCCCCCAACGCCGAGGCTGTCGACCACCAGGGCGCATCATGCTCCGATGGCCGCGCCCACTATGCCGACGCCACCGTCGACAACCTCAAGGCCTGCCGCCAGGCCGGCCTCATGGGCATGTCTATGCCCCGCCGCTTCGGTGGCCTCAACTTCCCCATCACTCCCTACATCATGGCCGCCGACATCGTCAGCCGCGCCGACACCGGTTTTGAAAACCTCTGGGGTCTGCAGGACTGCGCCGAAACCCTCTATGAATTCGGCGACGACGACCAGCGCTCGCGCTACATCCCCCGCGTATGCCAGGGCGAGACCATGTCGATGGACCTCACCGAACCTGATGCCGGTTCCGACCTCCAGGCCGTCATGCTCAAGGCAACACAGAAAGAAGACGGCTCCTGGGTCCTCAACGGCGTCAAGCGCTTCATCACCAACGGCGACAGCGACATCCACCTGGTGCTCGCACGCTCCGAGGAAGGCACTAAGGACGGCCGCGGCCTCTCCATGTTCATCTACGACAAGCGCAACGGCGGCGTAACCGTCCGCCGCATCGAGAACAAGATGGGTATCAAAGGCTCGCCCACCTGCGAACTCGTCTATAAGAACGCTCCCGCCGAACTCTGCGGTTCCCGCCGCATGGGCCTCATCAAATATGTGATGGCCCTGATGAACGGCGCACGCCTCGGCATCGCCGCCCAGAGCGTCGGCGTCAGCGAACTCGCCTACCGCGAAGCCCTCGCATACGCACGCGACCGCAAGCAGTTCGGCAAGCCCATCATCGAATTCCCCGCCGTCGCCGAAATGATTGCCGTAATCAAGGCTAAACTCGACGCCTCCCGCTCACTCCTCTACGAGTGCGCACGCTACGTCGACCTCTACAAGGCCTACGACGACATCGCCCGCGAACGCAAACTCACTCCCGAGGAACGCGCCGAATCAAAGGCCTACAACCGTCTGGCCGATGCCCTCACCCCCATGGCCAAGGGCATGGGCAGCGAATACTGCAACCAGAACGCCTACGACTGCATCCAGGTACACGGCGGTTCCGGCTTCATGAAGGACTATGCCTGCGAACGCCTCTACCGCGACGCACGCATCACTTCAATCTACGAAGGCACAACTCAGTTGCAGGTCGTTGCGGCAATCCGCCACGTCACCACCGGCACCTACCGCAACCTCATGGAAACCTACGCCGCCCGTGAAGTCCGCCCCGAACTTGCCGACGTCAAGGCCCGCATCGCCGTCCTCGTCGAAATGTACGAAAAGGCCGTCGCAGCCGTGACATCCGTCGAAAACAGCGCCTACACCGACTTCATGGCCCGTCGCCTCGTCGAAATGGCCGGCAACATCATCATGTCCTACCTCCTTCTCGACGACGCCAACCGCACTCCCTCCTTCGAGAAGTCGCTCCATGTATATGTAAATCTCGCTTCGGCCGAGGTGACTCGTCACGCCGAGTTCATCAACTCGTTCCGTCCCGAAGAACTCGCCTTCTACACCGAACACTAATCCGCCCTTCGCGGACCCGTATACAGCGCGGCGGGAAGCCCCGGATTGGGGTTTCCCGCCGTTGTCATCTGAAACTGTATCAGAGAAGAGGGAGAATCAGAGATTACTGCATTTTTCCTTCCGCAGGTGTGTGGCATTCCATGCCCACAGCCTATAAACAACCGCCCGGGGCATAAAGTTGCCGCCCGGCCCAGTTTGTCTGCGCCGTTTTTGCCGGCGGTCCGAAACAATTCCACGCGCACGCACTCGGAATTTCACCGAAATTTCGTACTTTTGCTCCCGGAAAAAATGGACATGACGGTTTTCATACTGCTGTTGCTCTTCGAGATTGTCTACCTGCGCGTGGCACGCCGCAGGGCGCTCCTGTCTATTCCCGGCCAAAGGTCCTCACATTCATCGCCCACCGTGGTCGGCGGCGGCATTGTGTTTGTTGCCGCGGCAGTGGGCGCCTTCATCGTCACCGATGCCTCCTGGCCGCTGATGATGGCCGGTCTCGCCATTGTCGCCGCCGTCAGTTTCATCGACGATCTGCGCCCCACCCCCGTGTCGCTCAGACTCCTGGTCCAGATTGTCGCCGTCGCTCTCATGATAGCCGATACCGGATTCACCTCATCGGCCCCTCCCCTTGCCTTGGTCCTCATCGCCTTCGTAGCCCTCGGCATGCTGAATGCCTGCAATTTCATGGACGGCATCAACGGCATGGCCGCCCTCTATACCCTAGCCGTCGCCCTTCCCCTTGCCGTCGCCTTCGGCGCAGCGCCCGTTCCCGCCGTATGGCTCCGCTTCACGATTATGGCCGCCCTGATTTTCGGCTTCTTCAACTTCCGTCGCCACGCCCTCTGCTTTGCCGGCGACGTTGGGTCTATTTCCTCCGGTTTCATCCTTATTTTCCTGCTCCTCAACCTCATTGCCTCGACCGGAGAGGTCTGGTATGCCATTTTCATGATTGTTTATGCCGTCGATGCCGGACTCACCGTCCTCCACCGCCTCCTCCTGCGCCGCAACATCTTCCGGGGCCATCGCATGCACCTCTACCAGTTGCTCTGCAACGAAGCCGGCCTCGACCATCGCGTCGTGGCACTCGCCTATGCCCTGCTGCAACTGGCCATTTCCGCCGCTGCACTCTTGCTGCCCGGCGGTCAGATGCTATTCGCCGCCTGCGTGGCAACACTGCTCTGCGCCACATATATTGCCCTGGTTCGTAGGCTTTTCCCCTTGCAACAGGAAGCCGTCTGATATTCATGTTGCCGCTCACGGATTTTTTTCTTAACTTTGCCTCTCAAACCATTCAACCGATGTCTATGACACGCTTCCTCACATGCCTGCTCTGCCTTGCCGCCATTCTGTCCGTGGCTCCCGACGCCGACGCCATGAATCTCCCGGTAAAGGTGATTAACGGTAAGGAATATTACTATTATCCCGTCAAACGCGGCGAAACACTCCTCACCGTGGCCTCTCGCCTCGGTATCACTCGCGACGAACTCGTTCACTACAATCCCTCGGCCGCCGACGGTCTCCGCCAGGGCACAACGCTATATCTCCCCGTCAGCGAATATTCACATATCGACACGCCCCTCCCCGAGGAACTTCCCGGCACCCGCGCGGCCGGCAGCGAATTCACCTATAAGGTGCAGAAAGGCGAGACCCTGTTCGGCGTCTGCCACCGTTTCGGTCTCAAGCCCGAGGATATAATTGCCCTCAACCCCACAGCCGACCGCGGCCTGCACCCCGGCCAGTTGCTCCGTATTCCCGGCAACGCACGCATCCCCGGCACAGACATCGCCACCACCCAACAAACCGCTCCGGCGACAGAGGTAGCGGAAGTTGCTCCCGAAGAAACCCCGGCAGCGGAAACTCCTGTTCCTCCTGTTTCTCCTGTCAATAACGAACCAACAGTGGCCTCTCCTGTTCCTCCTGTTTCTCCTGTCTATACAGAAACACCCGCAGAAACTCCTGTTTCTCCTGTCTATACAGAAAATCCCGACGACAACCGTCTCCGCCCCGTCGAGCCGCCAATGACCTACGTCCCAGGACCCGACTCCGTGCCCCCCGCAACCGTCGCCGTACTCCTGCCACTGATGCTCAATGACGAGAACATGAACAAGACCGCCCGCTCCGCCACCGAGTTTGCCCGCGGCTTCATGCTCGGCCTCAACTCCCTGGCCGGCAATTCAATGCCACTCGACATCCGCGTCTACGACTCCGCCGCTCGCCCCGACACCGTCGCCACCATCCTCTCCCGGCCCGAACTCAGCGACGTCCAGGTGGTAATCGCCCCCGAGGACATCGCCTCCTTCTCCGCCGTCGCCGATGCCATGAACGGACGCAACGCCTACGTCCTCAACCTCTTTGCCGTCCAGGATTCAACCTACCTCACCAACAACGAGATTGTGCAGGCCAACATTCCCCAGGACCTCATGTACACCAAGGCCGCCGACGCCATGTTGATGCGTTTCGACGGTTTCACCCCCGTGTTCCTCATCAGCAAAGGCGGTCGCAGCGAAAAACTCCCCTTCACCAACTATCTGCGCACCGTATTTGCCGAAAACGGCATCCAGCCCCTTGAAATTTCATTCGAAGGCATGCTATCTCAGCGTCAGATTGAAGACCTCGACCCCGAGCAGAACTATGTCTTCATCCCCGCCTCGGGTTCCCTCACCGAATTCAACAAAATATCCCGCGCCATCGCCGCCGTGGCCCGCGACCGCGCCGGTGCCTCCGAAATCGCCCTGTTCGGCTACCCCGACTGGACCACCTTCCGCGGCGACGCCCTTGAAAGCCTCCACGAACTCGGCGCCGTAATCTATTCGCGCTTCTATGCCGACGCTACCTCGGCCGGTGTTCTCGACTTCCAGCGCACTTACAAGGATACCTACGGTTCCGACCTCGTCGAGCAGGTACCCTCGCAGGCCATCATGGGCTACGACACCGCCCGTTATCTCATCGAGAACATCCGAGCCAACAACGGATCCTACGATCCGCTCTGGGAATCGCCCTTCCGTGGCCTGCAATCCTCGTTCATGTTCTACGACTCCGAGGAGAACGACGCCGACGGTTTCGCAAACAAGGCCCTTTACATAATCAGGTTCCTCCCCGACGGCCACGTCGACGTTCAGATCAACTGATATGCGCCGACTCGTTCTCGCTGCCATCGCCTCGCTGTGCTGCCTCACCGCCGGCGCCCAGACCCACTATCGCCCCCATGTGTGGCTCGGAGCACGAGCCGGCATGTCTATGGCCCGCGTCGATTTCGCCCCCTCGGTCCGCCAGGGATGGCTCGCCGCTTCCCAGGGCGCTCTCACGTTCCGCTACTCCGAAGAAAAACTCTTTGGCCTAGTCGCCGAATTCGGCTGGTCTACCCGCGGATGGAAGGAAAACTTCGAGGAGGCGCCGCTCAATTACTCGCGCTCCCTCACCTACCTCACCCTCCCCGTGATGACCCAGATTAGTTTCGGCTCGCCAAGGGTCAAATGCTTCGTCAACATCGGCCCGCAGTTTTCCTACATGATTTCGTCCTCAACCTCGGCCAACTTCGACTATACCGACCTCTCCACCGTAACCCAGTGGCCCGAACGCACCCGCGAGACCCGCCAGTTGAACATGGACATCGAGAACCGCTTCGACTACGGCATCGCCGGCGGCGTCGGCGTCGAGTTCTACGTCGCACCGCGCCATTCCCTCACCCTCGAAGGACGATACTACTTCGGCCTCGGCAACATTTTTCACTCCACCAAGGCCGACGTTTTCAGCGCCTCCCGCTGCACAAGCATCGAAATCAGCCTCGGTTACAACTTCCGCCTAAAATAATCACCCATGCAAGACTCCGGTAAATTCACTCGTCGCACCGCGAAAAAATCCGACCCAATCGACCTGGCCGGCCGTAAACCGCCGAGCGACACCTCCACCGAGGCCGCCGTACTGGGTGCCCTGCTCCTCTCGAAAGACGCATACTCCGTCGTCTGCGACATCCTCCGCCCCGAATGTTTCTACGAACCCGCCCACCGCGCTATCTACGAAGCAATCCAGGCCCTCGGTGCCACTCAGCAGCCAATCGATTTCATCACCGTCTGCAACCAACTCGAAAAGACCGCTAAACTCGAAGAAGCCGGCGGTCGCGCCTATGTCGTCGAACTCACCACCAACATCTCCTCCGCCGCCCACATCGAATACCACGCCCGCATCGTCCTCCAGAAATACATCGCCCGCGAACTCATCTCCTTCGGCGCAACCGTCCAGTCCAGCGCCTTCGACGAGAGCAACGACATCGAGGAGGTCATGCAGCAGACCGAAGGCCGCCTCTTCGAACTCTCCCAGCGAAATGTAAAAAAAGAGGTCACCCAGATTGACCCCATCATCATGCAGGCCGTCGCACAGATGGAAGCCTCCGCCAACCGAGCCTCCGGCCTCAGCGGTCTTGAATCCGGCTTCCGCGACCTCGACAAACTCACCTCCGGTTGGCAGAACTCAAACCTCATCATCATCGCCGCTCGTCCCGCTATGGGCAAAACGGCCTTCGTCCTTTCAATGGCAAAGAACATGGCCGTCAACTACAACATACCCGTCGCAGTCTTCTCCCTCGAAATGAGCAAGATTGAACTCGTCAACCGACTTATATCCAACGTCTGCGAACTCGATGGCTCCAAAATCAAAAGCGGCAACCTCAACGACCTCGAATGGCAGCAGACAATGTCACGCCTCAACGGTCTCTACGGCGCTCCCCTCTATATCGACGACACCCCATCCCTCTCCATCTTTGAACTCCAGACCAAGGCCCGACGGCTCGTTCGCGAAAAAGGCATCAAGATGATTATCATCGACTACCTCCAGCTCATGAACGCCTCAGGCATGAAATACGGCTCCCGCGAACAGGAAGTCAGCATGATTTCGCGCTCCCTCAAACAACTCGCCAAGGAACTCGCTATACCCGTCTGTGCCCTATCCCAGTTGAACCGCTCCGTCGAATCGCGCACCGACAACAAGCGTCCCCAACTCTCCGACCTCCGCGAATCCGGCGCCATCGAACAGGACGCCGACATGGTCTGCTTCATCCACCGTCCCGAATACTACCTCCGTTCCGGCCGAGACTCCGAAGGCAACGACATCCGCGGTGTCGCCGAATTCATTGTCGCAAAGCACCGCTCCGGCAAAGTCGATGACGTCAAGATGCGATTCCGCTCACAATACGCCCGCTTCGAGAACTGGGAAGACGTTCCCGAAGGCGGCTACGGCGAATACCAGTCCAAAGCATCCGACGCCG
>CAJJOO010000049.1 GCA_905193395.1 uncultured Porphyromonadaceae bacterium | reverse complement strand
TGCACTATGGTCAACACCGACGAGCGCCAGAAGTTTACCAAGCAGGGCCTTACCTTTGACGATGTCCTCCTGATTCCCGCTTATTCGGAAGTGCTTCCGCGCGAAGTGAACCTCTCCACGCGTTTCTCACGCCGCATCACCCTCAACGTCCCCATCGTGTCCGCAGCCATGGACACCGTCACCGAGAGCCAGCTGGCCATCGCCATCGCACGCGAGGGCGGCATCGGAGTCATCCACAAGAACATGTCGATTGAGGAGCAGGCACGCCAGGTGCATGCCGTCAAGCGTGCCGAGAACGGCATGATCTATGACCCCGTCACCATACGCTGCGGAGCCACCGTAGCCGACGCCCTGGACATGATGCACGAATACCACATCGGCGGCATACCCGTGGTCGATTCCGAAGGGATGCTCAAAGGCATAGTCACCAACCGCGACCTACGCTTCGAGCGCGACCTCTCTCGCCCCGTGGACGAGGTCATGACAAGCGAGAACATCATCACCACCACCCAGAGCGCGAACCTTGAGGAGGCTGCCGACATCCTGCAGCGCCACAAGATAGAGAAGCTCCCCGTCGTAAACGCCAAGGGCAAGCTCATCGGTCTGGTGACATATAAGGACATTACGAAGGCCAAGGACAAGCCTTTCGCCTGCAAGGACAAGCTGGGTCGCCTGCGCGTGGCCGCCGGAATCGGGGTCACCCCGGATTCTATGCAGCGCGCCGAAGCCCTGGTCAAAGCCGGCGTCGACGCCCTGGTGATTGACACCGCCCATGGTCACTCACAAGGTGTCGTAGGCGTTCTCCGCCAGGTCAAGGCCGCCTTCCCGCAGATTGACGTCGTCGTGGGCAATATCGCCACCGGCGATGCAGCCCGCTATCTGGCCGACAACGGTGCCGACGGCGTGAAGGTGGGCATCGGCCCCGGCTCCATCTGCACCACCCGTATCATTGCCGGCGTGGGCGTTCCGCAACTGTCGGCCGTCTACGATGTAGCCAAGGCTCTTGAAAGTTACGACATCCCCCTGATTGCCGACGGCGGTATCCGCTATTCCGGCGATATAGTCAAGGCCCTTGCCGCCGGCGCTCATTCCGTGATGCTCGGAGGCATGCTGGCCGGCGTCGAGGAATCCCCCGGCGACACCATCATCTTCAACGGGCGTAAATACAAGACCTACCGCGGCATGGGTTCGCTCGAAGCAATGGAAAAGGGCTCGAAAGACCGATATTTCCAGGGGAGCGAGACCGACAGCAAGAAACTGGTGCCCGAAGGCATCGCGGCCCGCGTGCCCTTCAAAGGCTCGCTCTACGAAGTCGTATATCAGATGCTCGGCGGCCTGCGCGCCGGCATGGGCTACTGCGGCGCTCCGACCATCGGCGACCTGCACCACGCCCGCTTCACCCGAATCACCAATGCCGGTGTGGCCGAAAGCCATCCACACGACGTCGCAATCACAAGCGAGGCTCCGAACTACTCGAGCGGCTCGCGCTGAAAATCTGACGTATACTTTTTAACCAACTTTTTTAAACGCCGCGATGCAATAAATCCCGCCTCGCGGCGTTTATAATAATGTGTTGTAATACACACTTGCAAATGAAAAAGTTAAATCGACAATATCCCGAAATTTTCAACCAATGAAAAAACTGATTTTGGCCGCGGGTGTCATGGGAGCCACCCTCCTCGGTGTGGCTGCCGCCAACAACGACCCCGTGCTGATGAACATCGCAGGCAAAGACGTACACCTCAGCGAATTTGAATACCTTTATCACAAAAACAATTCGCAGCAGGTTCAGCCCCAGACTCTTGACGAATACGTCGAAATGTTCGTCAACTACAAACTGAAGGTTGCCGACGCCGAGGCACACGGAATCGACACCACAGCCGCCTTTATGAGCGAATTCAACCAGTTCCGCAACGAACTGGCCCAGCCCTACCTCGTTGACCTTGCTGTTCAGGATTCGATTGTAAAAAGCATATACAGCCAGATGACCGACGAACTCGTCGTCAGCCATATTATGATGCACGAAGGCAACGAGGCCAAACTCGACTCCCTGCGCACCGCAATTCTCGACGGCACCGCCAAATTCGAGGAAGTCGCCGCACAGTATTCCATAGACCGCGCATCGTCATCGCGTGGAGGATATATGGGCGTCGTGGCTTTCGGACGCTATCCCCAGGCCTTCGAGGAAATGGCATATTCAACCCCGGTCGGTCAGATTTCGCCGGTTGTAAATTCGGGCTACGGCATCCACATTATCCGCGTTGACGACCGCCATCCCTCGGAAGGCGAAGTGCTGGTGGAGCATATCCTCCGTGTCACCCGTGGTGCGACAGACAGCGTGGCTGCCGCCGAGGAAGTCCGCATCGATTCTATCTATAACGTGGTGACCGCTCCCGGCGCCGACTTCGGAGAAGTCGCCTCTCGCCTTTCGCAGGACGGCGGTTCGGCCCGCAACGGTGGAAAACTCGACTGGTTCGGTCGCGGCATTATGGTTGCGGAATTCGATTCTGTGGCCTTCGCCCTCCCCGTCGGCGCATACTCGCGTCCCTTCCGCACCTCCTACGGCTGGCACATCATCCACAAACTGGATGCACGCAAGGTCGGATCCCTCGAAGAGACACGTCAGGGCATCATCAACAACCTCGGCCGTGACGCACGCGGCAACGCACCCCGCATGGCCTTCATGTACGACATGATTAAAAAGCACAATGGCCGTGTGCTGCACAAAAACGCCTCGAAGATAGCACAGCGCGCCGAGCAACTGGGCGGCGTCCTCGACTCGGCCATGATTGCCGAATTCTCCGTCTGGAATCTCCCCATATTTGAAATCGCAGGCAAAAAAGGCACAGTCGCCGATGTGATGCCCACCCTTTCGGTGGCCGCTCTCCACGGTGGCGACAATATCGCTCAGTTCATTATCGACGGGGCTTCCGTCGCTCTCGGCAACCGTGCCATGGACATCGCACGCGACGAACTGATGGTTCAGAATCCCGACTACCGCAACCTTGTCAATGAATACCGCGACGGCATCCTGCTCTTCGATATTTCCAATACCAATGTCTGGGAACGCGCCTCGAAAGACAAGCAGGGCCTGGAAGAATTCTTCCGGAACAACCGCGAAAAATACACCTTCGACCAGCCCAAATTCAAGTCCTTCATTATCTTCGCGTCCAACGACACGATTCTCGGAGAGGCCGAGGCCTTTGCAGCCACACTGCCCGTCGACATGGACCCCGCTGAAATCGTTTCGACGATTCACAATAAATTCGGCCGCAATGTCAAGGTCGAGCGCGTAATTGCCGCAAAAGGCGAGAACCCCATCACCGACTTCCTGGGCTTCGGCAGTCCCCGTCCCGACACCAGCAACAACCGCTGGAAATGCTTCGTGGCATATCGCGGCCGCGTGATTGACGCGCCCGAGGAAGCCTCCGACGTGCGCGGCGCTGTCGTGGCCGACTTCCAGGCCGCACTCGAAAAAGACTGGATTGAGCAACTCCGCGCCAAATATCCCGTCAAGATTAACCGCAAGGTCCTCGGTCAGGTGAAATAATCACCCTCCCCCCTGGGACATTTTAAACTCAACACAACATGCGCAACACCGCGTCTTCACACCCGGCAACCGGACTTCTGAAGGCCGGTGTTGCCATTTTATTATTCCTTTGTGCCGCCTGCTCGGGCAAGGACGGCATCAGCGGCAACTATCTGGTGCGTCTCGGCGACAATGTCCTGACGGCCGACGATCTGCGCCCTGCCATTCCCGCCGGACTGGCTCCCGAGGATTCCGTTGCTCTGGTCCGCTCGCTGGTCTCGGCGTGGATTGAATCAAACCTCATCAACGAAGTCGCCTCTGACGAGGTGGACATGGTCGAAATCGACCGCCTGACGGAAATGTACCGCAACAGCCTCATACGTTCGCAATACCGCCGCAAGATGTTCCTGACCCACGCCGATTCGATTCCCGAGGACTCCGTCAGGGCCTACTACGAGGCGCACAAATCCGATTTCATTCTCGAGCGCCCCCTTGTGAAAGGTGTTTATCTCAAAGTACCCGATGATGCCGCAAACCTGCGTGTCCTCAAACGCCTGTACCGCTCCGACAAGCCGGCCGACATCGACCGCCTGGAAAAAGAGGTCCTTTCATCGGCCATTCACTACGATTATTTCCGCGACCGCTGGGTGGACTGGGAACAGATTGAGAACCGTATTCCCTACCCCTCGTTCGGCACCTCGGCCGACACCTGGCTCAACTCGAATTCTGTACTCGAATACTCCGCCGGCTCGTTCACATATCTGCTGTATATCACCGGCGTCATCCACACCGGTTCGCCGATGCCCGTCGAGAACGCACGTTCGCTGATTCTCGACCGCATAATGAACATGAACCGCAAGGAGTATGACAAACGCCTGTCGCGCGAACTTTACGACCGCGCCATAAAGGACGGCCGCCTCGACATCCGCATCAACATCTGATGCCACCGCCTCCACTGAACTTACTGCGGAAGACGAAGTGCAGTATCAGCCCGCGCACTGCCAGATAGGCCACAAATGCCAGCCACAGTCCGTCGTTTCCGAGCGCGGGGAAAGCCAGAAAATATATCGCAAAAAACACAGCCGCACCGGCGCCGATTGAAAGCAGCATCGCCACCGGCCGTGTGAGTCCCACAAATATTCCGTCGTACACAAAGCCGGAGACTCCGCACAGAGGCACAGCCACCGCCCAGGGAAGATATTCCGAGGCGGCGTCGAGCACATCTCCGCGGTCGGTGAGTTGCTGCAAAATGAGGTCGCCTGCCACAAAGTAAATCACCGAGAAAACAAGGGCCACGGCAAATCCGATTCGCGTCAGCGACTCAGCCACTGCACAAAGCGACGCCCGGTCGCCGGCTCCGTGTGCCTTGCCCGCCAGGGCCTCCCCGGCATACGCAAAACCGTCGCTGAAATACGAGAAAAACAGAAACAGTTGCATCAGAAGCGAGTTGGCCGACAGCACTACGACCCCCTGCCCGGCGCCGGCTCTCGTAAACCACACCGTCACCGCCACCAGCAGCAGAGTACGCAGAAACAGGAAGAAATTGATGCTAAAAAGTCCCGCGAACGCATGGCGGTCCATAATCACGGACAAAGACGGCAGCGACGGCCTGTAACGGCGCCGCATGGCAATCATGCACACCGCGTATCCCGTCCACTGCGACAGCACCGTACCAAGGGCGATTCCCTCGATTTTCATGCCGAAGCCGAACACGAAGGTCGCGCTAAGGGCGATATTGACGACGTTTGTAAGGACGGAAAACATCATCGGCAGCCTGGTGTCCTGCATGCCGATGAGCCAGCCAGTCGCCGAATACATTCCGAGAACGGCGGGAGCGCCCCAAACCACGATTCCGAAGTAGCGCAGCGCGAAGGGCGTCACATCGTCGCCGGCGTCCATGAACGCGATGGCTCCGCTGCCGGCCCATGGCGACAGGGCGATTATCAGCAGGCCGAAGCCCAGCGAAAGCACCATGGACCTCGCAAGCACACAGTCGGCTCCGCCGCGGTCGGAGGCGCCGAAACATTGTGCCGTCAGCCCGGCCGTAGACATCCGCAGGAAACCGAACAGCCAGTACATCATGCTGAAAACTATGGACCCGACGGCAATCGCCCCGATGAAGGCGGCTGTGCCGAGGTGGCCTGCAATGGCCGTGTCGACAAGCCCCAACACCGGGACGGTTATGTTTGAAACGATTGCCGGGCCCGCAATCGCGAATATTTCGCGATGTGAAGCCTTCATCAGTGATTATTTATGCACGTTGCGTGATTCAAAATACAGATAGCAGATAATGGCTGCGTAGGCCACGAGACCCAGAATCTGGGGAACGAATTCCTCGCCGTTTGTCGGAACGGGAAGACCGCACATGATTGTGACTGCGGCCAGCACGCCGAACAGGGCGCCGCCGGCAATCAGACCGGAGGCAATCAGCGTACCGCGGTCACTGCGGGCGCGGCACACATCCTTGTCCTTGGAACTGCGGCCAACGGCCCAGGAGACGATACCGCCCACCAGCATAGGGGTGTTGAGCGACAGAGGCAGGAACATACCGAGGCAGAATGCCAGCGCGGGAACGCCGAGCCAGTTGAGAATCAGCGCCAGGATGGCACCGACGATATAGAGTGTCCAGGGAGTCTGTCCGCCCATCATCATGGGTTCGAGAACCTTGGCCATGGCATTGGCCTGGGGTGCGGCAAGGGCGCCTGGGCCGGTGAAGCCGTAAACATTGTTCAGCATCAGGATAACGGCGCCCACCGTAGCGGCGGAAACCAGAGTGCCGAGGAATTTCCAACTTTCCTGCTTGCGGGGAGTGGAACCCAGCCAGTAGCCGATTTTGAGGTCGGTGACAAAGCCGCCGGCCATAGAAAGCGCCGTGCAGACCACGCCGCCCACAATCATCGAGGCAACGATGCCGCGTGTGCCGTCAAGACCGATGGCAACGAAGATACCGGAAGCGATGATAAGGGTCATCAGGGTCATGCCGCTCACGGGGTTTGAACCCACGATGGCAATGGCGTTGGCAGCGACTGTGGTGAACAGGAAGGCGATAATCGTGACTACTACCCAGGCAATCAGTGCCTGCCAGAAGGTGTTGATTACTCCAAGCCAGAAGAACAGGAACACGGCCACGAGAGCCAGCATGGTGAAGTATGCGATATGCTTCATGGAAATGTCCGTCTGCCAGCGCACGGGGCGCGACTGTGCCTTGGCGCCGCGGAGTTCGCGGGATGCCAGGCCGACAGCCTGTGCTATCACGCCCCACGACTTCACGATGCCGATGATACCGGCCATGGCGATACCGCCGATACCGACGAGGCGCGCCTTGTCATAGAATATTTCGGCGGGACCCATCGCGGCGAGTTCAGCCGAACCGTAGGTGCCCATCAGGGGAATCAGCACCCACCATACGAAAATCGAACCGGCGAATATCACGAAGGCATATTTCAGACCGACGATATATCCCAGGCCGAGAACGGCGGCGCCGGTGTTGCACGAGAAAGCAAACTTGAACTTGTCGGCAATCACCTGGCCCCATGAATAGGCCGTTGTGGTGATGGTCTCGGTCCAGAAGCCGAAGGTGGCAACAAGATAGTCGTAGATACCGCCGATGAGCGAGGCGACGACCAGCAGTTTGGCCTGGCCGCCGGCTTTGGCATCCTTGGCCTGGCCGGAAATCAGCACCTGGGTTGTGGCGGTGGCTTCGGGGAATGGATATTTGCCGTGCATGTCCTTTACGAAATATTTACGGAAAGGAATGAAGAACAGGATGCCCAGCACACCGCCCAGCAGCGACGACAGGAAAATCTTGAAGAAATTCACCGAGATTTCGGGATAGGAGGCCTGCAGTATGTAGAGCGCGGGCAGGGTGAAGATGGCACCCGCCACAATCACGCCCGAGCAGGCGCCTATCGACTGGATGAGGATATTCTGGCCCAGCGGCTGGTTGCGCTTGGCGAAATTACTGAGTCCGACAGCGATAATGGCGATGGGGATAGCGGCCTCGAATACCTGGCCCACTTTCAGGCCCAGATATGCGGCCGCGGCGCTGAAAATGATGGCCAGCAGAAGGCCCACACCCACCGAATAGGGCGTCACCTCGGCATACTGGCGCGCCGGATGCATCACCGGCACGTACTCTTCGTCCTCGCCCAACTGGCGGAACGCGTTTTCCGGCAGGTCGACGGGGTCGACCTCGGCAGCGGGTATTTCCGGAGCCTGTGGCTCGGCCGGATGTTGATTGGTTTGTTTCATATCATTACTTTTTACATTATTGACTGGGTGGAATCAACGGCGGCGCTTGCGTGCGGGGATTTTCAGTTTCTGGCCCACGTTGATCTTATCGCCGCGCAGGTTGTTGGCCTTGCGGATGGCATCGACGGTCACACCATATTTACGTGCGATTTTGCCGAGGTTTTCGCCACGCTTCACGGTGTGTGTAGCCTGAATACCGGAATTGTTCTGACGCCGTGCGGGCTGCGACTGCGTTTCCTGACGGCGCGCGGGCTGCGACTGCTGGCGAGCCTGCGGCTGCGACGCTGTCGAACTGCTCATGGCTGCGCTCACGCGGTTTGCGGCGGCAGTTGTGTCGGCC
>CAJJOO010000048.1 GCA_905193395.1 uncultured Porphyromonadaceae bacterium | reverse complement strand
CTCGCGCGAGCGGAAGTCGCCGCCCTTGACGGTGTCGTAGAACAGACGGTAAACGGAGTCGCCGTCGTTCTGATAGTTCTTGGCAGCGTTGATACCGCCCTGTGCGGCGATGGAGTGGGCGCGGCGGGGGCTGTCCTGGATGCAGAAGTTGATTACGTTGAAGCCGAGTTCGCCGAGAGTGGAGGCGGCGGAAGCGCCGGCGAGGCCAGTACCGACCACGATGATGTCGAGATGGCGTTTGTTGGCGGGGTTCACCAGTTTCTGGTGAGCCTTGTAGTTGGTCCATTTCTCAGCGACGGGACCTTCGGGAATCTTGGAATCGAGTTGGTACTCAGGAAGTTTTGATGATTCGATGTCGGCAAAATCCTTCATGATAGGACTTGAATCGATCATGCCTTTAAGTGTATTTGGGTCTAACATCTTTCTGAGAAATTAATTAGTTATTATCGGGAGTTTGTGCCTGAGGCTCCTGAGCCATAGGTTCCTGTGACTGAGCGGCGGGAGTCTTGCTCATGTACTGGAGGCTCATCAACTGGCCTTTCATCTGCTGGACGAAGCCCTGGACGTTGTGGACATTTTCGTTGAAGATGCCGGGGCACTGCTTGCTGAAGCCGTCGGTGATGGCTTCGCCGCGTGCGATCATGCCGGGGAGTTCGGTCTGGAAGTATGAGATGAGGGCGTCCTGCTTGTTGATGACGGCGTCGTTGGCCACGATGCCGTAGTAGCCCTGTTCGAAGTCGGCAATGAGTTTTTCGCTCTGTGCCGACCAGAATTCGGCGTACTGTTCGCGGAGTTCGGGATTCTCGGTGTAGTAGTTCTTGTTAGCGAGTACCGAGAAGGTGATAGCCTGAGCGATGAAGAGAACAACGACAATCGAGGCCCACCAGCATCCGATGGTTTTCAGGCGGTTGAGCCAGATATTGTTGTCCCAGCCGACGGTGTGGAACATGGACCAGAATCCGTGGGTCATGTGGAACCAGAGGGCTACGAAGCCGATGATGTATACAACGGGAGTCCAGATTTCCTGGAAGGCCATCTGCAGGAAGAGGGTGCCCATAGCGGGGGCGCAGGGGACGCCGTCGAGCTGGGGCAGCACGGTGAGGTCGTGGTGCAGCATTTCCTGGAGTTGCATCTTGGCCCAGAACTGGATGAGGTGTACGGCGAGGAAAGCGAGGACCACGATGCCGAGGACGAGCATGTTTTTCGAGGCCCATTCCACCTGGGGCTGGCGTGCGGTGACCTTGTAGCGGTCGTTGCCGCGTGCGGCGCGGTTCTGGACCGTGAGCCACAGGGCGTAGATGATGTGGATGATGAACAGCAGTGCGAGACCGGCCGAAGCGATGAGCGCGTACCAGTTCGCTCCGAGGAATTCACACACCTGGTTGTAGGCGGTGGGCCACAGGAGGGCGACGGCATTCATCAGCACGTGAAAAGTAACGAATAGGACGAGGGCGATACCGGTTATGGCCATCACGAACTTACGTCCTATAGATGAGTTAGTTAACCACATAAGATGATTGATTTAGTTAGTATTTTGAAATGATTTGAAATCGTCCTGGCAGGTCGCGGACCCGCAATCACGTGCAAAATTAACACAAAAAGCCGTTTATGCCAAGAATTAAAGAAAAAATTCTTTAAAAAGGCTTTCGCAGGTACTTTCTAACAGGTGGGTTCAGGCCGGTCAGCGGGTGTGGCGGGCGAAGAGTCGCCGGCAGGCGTTGTGGGCTTCGCGCACCCACAGCACAAATGACGAGCCTACGACAATCACGCCCCAGTCGGCGGCGCTGAGTCCGGTGACGTTGAAGAAGCGCTGGACGCCGGGGACCTCGACCATGCCCACCTGGCCTATGAGAATCAGGGCTGCAATCAGCAGCAGGCCGCCGCAGCCGCGCAGGTGCAAGGCGCTGCGGCCCGTCTCGAAGGCACGGGCGTTAAACAGGTAGAAGAAGTGGGTCATCACAAAAATGGTGAACAGCAGGGTCAGTTCGTAGGCGTCGACGTGGCCGCCGGTCCAGAAAGCGGCCGTCAGCATCGGGGCGAAGAGGGAACCGTAGTCCACGTGGAGCAAGTCGGCAAGAGCGTCGATGTGGCAGTGCTTGAATACCAGCAGGAAGAACATCAGCATCAGGAAGAAGAATCCGCCCACGCCGATGATGTTGTGGTCCATCATGGGGGTGAGAATGAAGTCGCGGCGGTTGCGGGGCCGGTCCTTCATCACGCTGCGCTCCGGGGGCAGCGAGGCCAGGGCCATGGCGGCGAAGGTGTCCATGATGAGGTTGATCCACAGCATCTGGGTGACCGTAAGGGGCGATTCGGTGCCCATGAAGGCGCCGCATAGCACCAGGAGGCTGGCGGTGACGTTGACGGTGAGCTGGAACAGCAGGAAGCGCTGGATGTTGCGGTAGAGCGAGCGGCCCCACATCACGGCGCGGCCGATGGACGAGAAGGAATCGTCGATGATGGTGATGTCGGATGCCTCCTTGGCCACGGAGGTGCCGGAACCCATCGAGAGGCCCACCTGGGCGGCTTTCAGCGCGGGGGCGTCGTTTGTGCCGTCGCCGGTGACGGCCACCACCTCGCCCAGGTCCTGGAGTGCCTCGACAAGGCGTTTTTTGTCCATGGGGCGTGCGCGGGCAATGATTTTGATGCCGCGGACACGGCGCAGCAGTTCGTCGTCGGAAAGTGCGGCGAACTGCGGGCCGGTGATGATGGCGTCGGCGGTGTCGGCGGCGTCGTCCCACAGGCCGATGCGGCGGCCTATCTCGCGGGCCGTGGCGGGTGTGTCGCCGGTGACTATCTTCACCCCGATTCCGGCGTCGAGTACCTCGCGGACGGCCGCGGGGACGTCGGGGCGCACGGGGTCGGAAATGGCGGTGACTCCCAGGAAGGTGATTCCGGGGGCCGACGGGCGTCCGCCGGCCAGGGGGTTGCTGCCCGGTTCGAGTCGCGCCCAGGCAAAGCCCAGGGTGCGCATGGCCCGGTTCTGGTAGCCTAGCAGCAGGGCGTCGATTTCCGCGCGGCTCACACCGGCGGTGTCGGAGCAGAGGCCGAAGACGATTTCCGGAGCGCCCTTGATGTAGAGGAATTCGTTGCCCTGGGCATCGCGCACGGCGGTGGCCATGTATTTGCGCTCGGTGGAGAATGGCAGTTCGGCGGTGACGGTGACCGAGCGGCGCAGCGTGCGGTAGTCGATACCGCGGCTGTTGAGCCACAGCAGCAGGGCACCTTCGGTGGGATTGCCCAGCACCTTTGGCTCCGCGGCCGAGAAATCGAGGTCGGCGGTGGAGTTCAGCGCCAGGGCGTCGGCCACGACGGCGTCGGACGGGTTGCCGAAGAAGTCGGTGTGGGCCACCTGCATGCGGTTCTGGGTGAGAGTGCCGGTCTTGTCGGTGCATATGACGGTTGTTGCTCCCATGGTCTCGCAGGCGTGCATCTTGCGTACCAGGTTGTTGGTGCGCAGCATGCGGCGCATCGAGTAGGCCAGTGCCAGGGTGACCGCCATAGGCAGGCCCTCGGGCACGGAAACCACAATCAGCGTGACGGCAATCATCACTGATTGCAGCAGGTAGGCGAGGAAGGGAATCCACTGGAAATCATAGGTGAGGGTGAACATCAGTACGCGGCCGGCGATAATCGTCACGGCCACGATGTAACTGATTATGGTGATGACGCGGCTCAGACGCGCCAACTGGATGTCGAGGGGCGTTCGCACGGCATCGCGCACGGCGTCGGAGCCGCGGCCTGTGGCGGACAACGAGGCGAAAATGCGTCCGGCCTCGGTGGCGTCGCCTACGGCAGTCACTTCCATGATGCCGTGGCCCTCGACGACGGAGGTGCCGCGCATCACGGCGTCTGAGGGATATGTGGCCTCGGCGTCGGCCTGCGCGGGGTCGGCCGATTTGGAGGTGACCGGTTCGCCTGTGAGGGTGGATTCGTCAACGTTCATGGACACGGCTTCCAGAAGACGGCCGTCGGCGGGAATCTCGTCGCCGGTGTTGAGAATCACGATGTCGCCGACCACCACGTCGCGCCGCGGCACAGTGGTGGTGTTGCCTTCACGGACCACCTGTACCGGCTCGTCATCGTTCACGCGGTTCAGGAGCGAGAATTCGCCTTCGGCTTTCATTTCGAAATAGAATGCAAGGCCCGTGGCCAGCAGTATGGCCACGAAAATGCCGGCCGGCTCGAAGAACACTTCGGCCGAGAGGCCCAGCCCCCAGTATTCGTAGCAGGCGATGGCCACCGAAAGCAGTCCGGCTACCATGAGGATGATTATCAGCGGGTCGCGGAATTTGTCAAGAAAGAGTCGCCACCAGGGCGTGCGCCGCGGCGGAGTCAGCAGGTTGGCGCCGTGCAGCCGGCGGCTTTCAGCCACCTGATCGGCAGTGAGACCCTTGCGGATGGAAGTAGATGTCATGTTATGTGGTTGTTTAGAAGCCATGGGTCGCTTTTTCTTGAAAATTCAGGCCCCAAAGTTACAAAAAAACAGCAAACCGCGCAGCCGCAGTCAAGGGCTAAAGTGAGGATGACGGAAGTTATGAATTTCAAGTTACAGGAACCTTATCATGTCGGCGACTTGCAGAAAAAAGTCGTTGGACCAGAGGTCTAGTTCCTTAGGGTTGCGGATAAACGGCAGGACATCACTTTTTACCTGGTTTATATCGGCCGTCGCAAGACGTTCTTTCAATTTCGTTATGAAGGATTCGCGGTCGATTTCCTCGCCGTTGAATTCGCGCGCACGTTCGGCCAGATGATTGAAATCGAGCGGCACATTGTTGCTGACGTACCACAAAAAGTCATACCAGTCCCGGCCCTTGACACGATTTTTCCATGCCCTGTATACAAGTGCGTGCATCTTGCCGGCGTATAAATCGGGCAATGTGAAACATCTTGTCAGAAATGCCTGAGGTTGAAGCAGAAGTTTCTGCTCGGTCTGAAATTTCAATGGCGGCTGTGTGTCAACTTCAATCTTTATCTTGATTGATCTGTCGGTCTGAAACGACACGTCATAGACATCCGTATTGTCTTTCAGGAAGGCGGATTCCACCTTTCCGAAAGATTTCTTGTCTTTCTTTGTGATATCGACACTGCGGCCAACCATGGCGAAAGTGTCAATGATGGGCCGGAAGTATCTGGTAAAATCAAAATTCACATTTGCTGCCAGCAGTGAGAAGTCCAGATCTTCTGAAAACCTCTTCAATCCATGGAATATACGGAGGCAGGTGCCACCATAAAAAGCAGCCTTATCGAAGAACCCGCCGTTATAGAGGCCGGCGAGGAGAATCTGTTGGTTGACCTCGAATATGGCATTGCGTTGTCTGGTGGTGTCGCTCAGGTCGTAGGCGGCCATCATTCTGTCGAAAATTCCGTTATCCATTTTTTGTAAGTAGAGTTAGAATTGTATTTACTGATGTCGCTTTCTTTCCTCCGACGGCGATATATTGCCGGAATATATCGGGGTTGAATCTGAAGAAAGTGTCCATGTCCAGGCGGATATCCCTTTCGAGATATAGCAATGCGTCCTTTCGGTATCGCAACTGGAGCGACGGTGTATTGGCAATCAGGTCGCAGAGGGCCTTTTCGGGTGAGGCTATCAGAAAAGAATAGCCGTTTCCCTCAATATTATTGATGCCGATATTGAAGGCATCTCTTTTGATATGTGTGAAGACGAATCTCCCGACAGGAGTTTCATACTCGCGGGATTCCTTTATAGTCACGGATTGAATCAGATAAACAGATTCCGGAATCAAGCCGTAATATCTTAGAGCCGTGGACATTGATACATACGATGGGTTAAGCAAGCGGTTGGCAATAAGTTCAAGAGACAGGACCTTTCCGCTGATCTTTTCAGAACATACGTACAGGTCTCGCCTGAGCCTGATAATGTCTTTGTTGCGCTCAAGCAAACCAAGTTTCTGTGCCGACTTTCTGATATCCGGAAATTCAAGCGCCAGAGTCGCTGCGGATACAGGCAAATTGCCATATTTAACCAATCGTGAATACATGGTGCAAAGATAGTGAAATTTTCGGAAGTAAATCCTATTAGATAGTATTTACTTCCTGATTATTTACTTAAACAAGCGGCGGAACGATATTGTTTTGGTGTGTCGGTGGGATACTGACGTCGGCTTGGCGGCTTATTGCAGCAGGTTGAAGCGGATGAGCAGGTCGGAGATTGCGGGCGAGAGGCGCAGGCGGCGCATTTCGTATTCACTGACTGATGTCGTGTCGCCCTCGATATGATATGTCCTGGGACTGATGGCAACGCGGGGTTTGGCCCGGTCGAGGATGCTGCGGCCGATGCCTTTCCAACTGTAATCTTCCAACCCGAGGAGATTGAGCAGGGTCGGATATATGTCGACCTGTCCCATCACACCGGTGTAGTGCATCCGCACGGGAGAATTCAGCACAATGAACGGCGTGAATTCCTTGTCGGAAACGATGCCCCGGCCGGCGGCGGTGGTGCAGAGGCCCTTGCGGTTGTCGGCCAGGCCCTCGTGGTCGCCTGTTATCACAATCATGGTGCGGGCATATTCAGGTCGCGATTCCAGATATTCGATGAATTTTCCGATGCCTTCGTCGGTATAGTGGGCAACGGACATATAGTCGGCCATCATTTCGGGAATCCGGTCGGAGAAATGAACCGATTTAAGTTCTTCGGGCATCTTGAAGGGGGAATGGCCGGAATAGGTAACCATCTGGATAAAGGCGTTTTCGCCCTGTCGCCATATCTCGCCGTTCCTCATCTTTTCGATACATTGAGTGAAGAAGGCGCGGTCGCCAAGTCGCGTACGGTTGCCGAACGTTTCCGTCATCCGGAAATCGGGATAGGAAATGATGGTGTCGATGCCAAAACCGTGTGCCACGGTGCCCTGGTTCCAGGTTTTGGTCTTGTCGACCGTAAGGAGGTAGTTGCGGGTGTTCTTGAATTCTTTCAGCGCCTTGGGCAGGGCATGGTAGGTGTTAGTCGGGAAATTACTGCTGTAACAGCCGGTTTTCAGCGGCAGCATGCCGGCGAGGAACAGCAGTTGGGCGTCGATTGAGCGGCCGCCGTTGACCTGGGTGTAGACATGCGGGGCATAGAGGGTGTTGGGCTCTTTGAGCAGACGATTCAGGTTGGGGGTGATTTCCTGATTCTCGACGCTGAGGTTGAGGACCCAACTTTCGAACGACTCGACAATGATTACGATGCAGTTGTCGCGCGTGGCGAGGCTGTCTATGGGCGAGAGTTCGGGTGTTTGGGCAATCCAGTCGTTGATTTCCTGTTTCTGCGACTCGGTGAGTGGCTGATATCCGTTCAGATAGTCGTAGTATACGGTTCCGAAAAGCGTGTATAGTGCCGGGCCGCTGGCATAGTCGTGGGCCGAGAACTGAAGCCGGCCATATTCCTGCCTGAATCCGCCGCGGGAATATACGGCCGCGCCAAGCAGAACGCATAAAAGCAGGAAAACGGAGAAAAAGACTCGTTTGCTGAAAGTAATCGACATTTTCTGCCGCAGTTTTTTGGTGAGCATTGCCGTCATGCCGATTATAGTAGTCAGCGGAAACAGCAGGTCGATCCAGCGGAACGAAGCCCAAACACTCGGCATGAAATCCGACAGGTTGCCCGCCAGAAAGTAGGACGACAGCGGAATCGCCGACAGATATGTGCGGAAATACAGCAGATTGCAGATAAACCATATATCGAGTAGTACCCACACCGGAATGGCCGCAGCCGCTTTTCGAATCAGGACATAGGGAATTGTCAGCGCCATTGACATGGTAATGGCGGTAACGTATGTCTGCCAGCACGAGAAAGGCGTGAAGGTGGTATAGCCACACCAGATAAGGTCGAAGAGCAGGAATTTAATCAGAACTGTCAGAAAAGGACATAGCGAGAGCCTGCCGAATCCGGTTTTCATAAGTTTTCCATTGCGTTTCATCCTGCAAAATTACTAATTTGCCACCGCATGGAAAAATAAAGTTAAAATTGTCCGCGAAAAGCGGCAGGGAGATGGACTCCTCGCCGCTCCGATATTGTGGGGGTGTTTAGGACTTATTTCAAACCCTAACTATATTTCGGAAAGATAGTCGAGGCCCAGTCGGGAAGTTGTTGTACATAGCGTTTGGCGAGCGCACCTC
>CAJJOO010000047.1 GCA_905193395.1 uncultured Porphyromonadaceae bacterium | reverse complement strand
CTGACCATACGGGCGGGCGGCGCGAGATTCGCTGCCCGCCCGCTTTATTACACTTTATCACAGTATTTGCCCGTTAAAGTGTTTTTTTGTAACTTTGCCCAGGAAATTCAACCAATAAACCACCATAAAATGAAATTACTCGAAGGAAAAACCGCCCTCATCACCGGTGCGGCACGCGGCATTGGCAAAGCCATTGCCCTTCGCTTCGCCGCTGAAGGCGCCAACATTGCATTCACCGACCTCGTAATTGACGAAAACGGCAAGGCTACCGAAGCCGAAATCGCCGCTCTCGGCGTCAAGGCTAAAGGCTATGCCTCCAACGCAGCCGACTTCGCCCAGACGCAGGAAGTGGTGAAGGAAATCAAGAACGATTTCGGCAGCATCGACATCCTTGTCAACAACGCCGGTATCACAAAAGACGGTCTGATGATGCGCATGACCGAACAGCAGGGGGACGCTGTCATCGCCGTCAACCTCAAGAGTGCGTTCAACTTTATCAACGCCGTGCTGCCCATCATGCTGCGCCAGCGTTCCGGTTCGATTATCAACATGGCATCCGTTGTAGGCGTACACGGCAATGCAGGCCAGGCCAACTACGCTGCCTCCAAGGCCGGCCTTATCGCCCTGGCCAAGAGTATCGCCCAGGAAGTCGGCTCGCGCGGCATCCGTGCCAACGCCATCGCTCCCGGCTTTATCGAGACCGCTATGACCGCGGCCCTGCCCGACGATATCCGCGCCGAATGGATCAAGAAAATTCCCCTGCGCCGCGGCGGAAAGACCGAGGACATCGCCAACGTGGCCCTGTTCCTCGCCTCAGACCTTTCGTCCTATGTCTCCGGACAGGTTATACAGGTCGACGGCGGCATGAACATGTAATCCTGCCACATACAATATTTCCACACCCTGCGGGCTCGAGCCGCAGGGTGTGGTGTTTTTACGCCCTCGCACGACAGAGTCTTGGAAATAAGGCTGCAAATTCCTAACTTTGCGGAAATTGAAACAAACATGGCGCTGATCAGTGTAATAATGCCCGTCTACAATGCCGCGGCCTTCCTGGAATCGTCGGTCGGTTCGGTACTCGCCCAGACCTTCACCGACCTGGAACTGATATGCTTCAACGACGCCTCGACCGACCGCAGCATTGACATCCTGCGAAGTTTTGAAAAAGCCGACAGCCGCGTGAAGATAATCGACTCGCCCGTCAATGTGCGTCAGGGCGGCGGCCGCAACAGGGCGCTCCGTCTCGCCGCCGGCCGCTATGTGATGTTCCTCGATGCCGACGACAGTCTTCGGCCAGACGCTCTGGAACTGTGTATAGACACCGCACGCCTGGAAAACGCAGATATGGTGGTTTTCGATTACAGCCGCGTCTCGCCCTCCGACGGCAACAGCGCAGATGTGTGCCAGTTGGGCGCTGATGCCGCGTCGCTGAGCGGCGACGGCCTGCGCCGCCGCCTCATCGAAAAGACTACGCCCGTTTGGTCGGCTATGTACGAAAGACGATTGATAACAGACAATGATCTGTTCTTTCCGGAAGGCGTTTTCTACGAGGACAACGCTGTGGCGCTGGCAATACAGTTGTCGGCAGCCAATCCTGTGAAAATCAACGCCCCGCTCTACCGTTACCGCGTAGACAACGCCTCGGTGACGCGCTCGGTCAACAATTACCGGTTTTTCAACCGCCTTGGTTCGGCGGTAACCCTTCTGGGCCACCTGCGGCGACTCGGACTGTACGAAAAGTTCGCCGCGGAGATTGACTTTCTCTTCATGAACCAGTATCTCACGCACACCGTCTACGGCTGCGTTTACCGCTTCGACCGCGTGCCCATGCTGAGGCATAACTACGCCTGCCGCACCGTCTCGCGCTACATCGGCGATTATCACTGCAATCCATGCTACCGGAAGTGGCCGCTGAAACACAAGTTAAAACTGGCCCTCCACATCCGCTTTCCCCGCCTCATCAAGATGGCGCAGCGGATTGTCCGCGGCACCGGCCGCGGCGCATGATTCGGAGCCTGCGCTTGCCGTTTGAAAAAAATGTGTTAATTTTGAAAATCGTTATCCGCCGGCAAACATTTGCCCGCGTCCGGCGGTTTTATAAATGTTAAAACACCACAAGAATTCATCGCTACTGTGAAATTCGTCAAATTCATCGGGAAAAGCGCAAAAATAGTCGTCTGGCTGCTGATGGCACTGTTGCTTCTGGCCGCAGCGGCCGGCATACTGCTTTATTCGCCGTGGAGCCAGGAACTTGCACGGCGATACATCGTGGCGACGATGAACGGCGGCGACCTGCGCGTCGACATCGAGCACCTGAGACTGAAATTCCCGCTTGACATCTGTCTTGAAGGCGTAACCCTGGAAATGCCCGGGCCGCAGACCATCAAGGCCAGAAACCTGCATGCCAGGGTTGCCCCGCTGCCTTTGCTCGGCGGCCGTGCCTGCATTGAGGATGTGCAACTCGGCGGTTTCGGAATGATGATGGGCGCGCCGGATTCGGCCATGTACATGACCATCGGAGCCGATACGCTGGCCCTTGACTATGCGACGATTACACTTAAAAACATGAATATCGACGCGGGCCACGGCATGTTGGGCCGCGGCCGTGTCTCGCTGACACTGAATCCGGTGCCGGCAGCGCCAGACACCGCGAAAAGCGAACCCACCGAGATGGTGATAAGATTGCAGTCGCTGGGCGTAACCGAACTGGCCTACACCATGCGCATGCTGCCCACCATCGACTCGCTCGGTGCCGTGATTCCCGTCGGCAGCGTTGAAAACACCGTCATCGACCTCAAAAACCAGCGGATTGGAATCGGAGCATTCACCGGAACGCGCCTTGACGCCTCGTACATCGCACCTGATTCCGCCACTCCGGTACTATCCGTCCCTGCGGACACCGCCGCCACGCTGCCCTGGACCGTCACCATAGACTCCGTAGGCTTCACACAGTCAAAAGCCCTCTACACCACCCGCGGCATTGTTCCGGCCCCGGGTATGGATTTCGGATATATTTCCGTGGACTCGCTGAACCTCGGAATCAGCAAGTTCTACAACCGCGAGGCCGTTGTAAGAATCCCTCTCAACGTTTCGGCCACGGAACGCTGCGGTGTGCGGCTCGCCGCCTCAGGCCTTCTTGACATAGATTCGACCGGGACAGCGTTGCGAGGCTTCCACGCGTCCACTCCACAGGGGACAGTCCTCGACTTTGACGCACTCATCGGCATGGGCGACATGACAACCGACCCGTCCACTGCCCTGATGCTTGATGCCAAAGGCGATGTAGCCGCGGCCGACCTGAGGCTGATGTTCCCAGACTTCACGCCATATCTGACCACATTGCCCCGCAACAGCCGAATGCACGTCGTGGCCGACATAAACGGTACGGCCGGAAATCTCAGAGTAAACGACCTTTCGGTGTCGATCAACGGCATCGCCACTCTCCGTGCCAACGGCATGCTCGGCAATCCGTTCAATCCCGACATCATGGACGCCGACCTCCACCTGGGCGGCACGCTCCTCGACATGAACCGTATGAAAAAGGCTTTCCTGCCCTCCGGAGCCGGAAACATCAACATCCCGCGCACAAGCCTCAAAGGTCGTGTGAGCATCAGCGGCGGTCTGACACGCGGGCGCATATCCGGCAATCTGACCGCCACAACTACGGGTGGAGACGTCAGCCTACGCGCAAAATGGAACGGACCGCTCACGGCCTATGACCTGACTCTTACAGCCCGTGATTTCCCCGTCAACGCCTTTATGCCTGAAAGCGGAATCGGCCATATCAGCGCCGACGTGGCCGTAAAGGGACACGGACTGGACCCCATGTCGAAGCGTACCGCCATCCACGCCACCGCCGACATCACCCGCGCCGAATATGACGGTTACGATTACAGCGACGTCACGGCCGTAGCCGACCTGGCCGAAGGTCATGCAGATATAAACCTTACGGCCGACAACAAGGTTGCGCGTGCCACACTCTCGGCCTCCGGCAACCTCGACGGCGAGACATACGTATGGGACGTGGAATTGCGTGACCTCTATGCAGACCTCAAGGCACTGGGATTCAGCCCCGACGACGCCACGGTCGACGGTTCGCTGAACGCAAACGCCTCAATCACGCCGAAAACCGGCGACATTAGCGCCACTCTCAACCTCAACTCGCTCACATACAAGACTCCGCTGTCAACCATCGACGTAGACAACCTCACGGCACGGCTCGACGCCACCGACTCTACAACCGTGCTCACGCTGCACAACCGCGACCTCTACGGCCGCTTCGATTCGCCCGAGGCAATCCGCACCATCATGCAGCGCGCCGACAGCATAGGCACGATTCTGGCCGAGGAGACGGACGAGCGTGTGATTGACGTCGAGCGTCTGCAACGCGCCCTGCCGTTCTTTACCCTCGACATTAACGGCGGCAGCGACAATGCCGTGGCCCGAATCATCGGCGGTCCGAAAGGAGGAATCAAAAACCTGTCGCTCAACGCTGTGAACGATTCCACATTCAACCTCGCAGGCATGCTGACAGGCTTCCACACCGAAACGATGCGCCTCGACACAATCTCGATGGACATCGCACAGTACGGTCCAGGCATGCTCCTCAACGCACGAGTCGACAACGCACCCGGGACGTTCGACCAGTGGGCGCATGTCAAGGTCGACGGCTTCCTGGCCCACGACAAGGCCGGTATAACCATCGGACAGCACGACATAAAGGGACGTGAAGGTTACTTCGTGGGGCTGCGCGCCGCGCTGACCGACTCGACACTGACAGTCAACGTCGACCCCTTCGACCCTACAATCGCCTACAAGCCATGGACCGTCAACGAGGACAACTTCGTGAAATGGTCTTTCACCCACAAGCATATCGACGCAAACCTGCATATGCGCGGCGGAAACTCCGCCCTGGCAATCTATACCAACCACATACAGGGTCAGGACGACCATCAGGAGGAACTTGTGGTCGAAATCACCGACATCGAAATTGCCGACTGGGTGAACATCAACCCCTTCTCTCCTCCGATGTCGGGCCAACTGAGCGCCCGGATTAATGTGAGCGCCAAAGACAAGGATATCAACGGCACGGGCACAGTGAGCCTGATTGACCTGATGTACGACCGTCAGCGTGTCGGTACTATCGGCGCTGATCTCAATGTGACCACCGACCTCTCCGGCCGCATCCGCGCCACCGCCGACATATCGGTCGACGACCAACGCACCATAACCCTGGCCGGAGCGCTGAACGATTCAACCGCCGGATCGCCGCTGGCCCTAGATTTCAGGATGATACATTTCCCGCTGGCTGCCGTCAATCCATTCCTGCCCGCAGGTACGGCCGCGCTGCGCGGCGTCCTCAACGGCTCGATGGAAATCACCGGCACCGGCAACAGCCCCATGATGAACGGCTGGCTGCAATTCGATTCCACCGCCATCGACTTCAAAATGGCCAACTCCACATATCCCGTGAGCGACGTGCGGATTCCTGTCGACAGCAACAAGGTGACATTCAACAATTTCGCAATCAGCGGTGTCAACGGCAAGCCTCTCAGCCTCAACGGCACCGTCGACATCAACAACATGGCCTCGCCCGAAATCGACCTGAGCCTCAGCGCGGCCAATTTCCAGATCTGCGACAGCCGCCGCGCCGCCCGTGGCGCCGACATTTACGGCAAGGGTTTCATAGACCTCAATGCCACTGTCAAGGGTAATTTCTCGTTCATGCGAGTAAACGCCAACCTAGGCATCCTGGCAGGGACAAACATCACATACGTGATGACAGACGCCCAGGCCGCAAACCAGAGCCGTTCGACCGACGAACTGGTAAAATTCGTCAACTTCAACGACACCTCGGCCGTCACGCAGGCCGACAGCCTCGTGCAGCAGAGCATGGCGATGCTTCTTCAGGCGACCATGAACATTCAGAGCGGCACCACAATCAACGTCGACCTCACAGCCGACGGCAAAAACCGCGTGCAACTACAACCGGAAGGCACTGTCAACATGACCATGCTGCCATTCGCCGACCCGCGCCTCACCGGCCGAATCAACATAAACGGAGGTTTCGCGCGCTACACCCCGCCGTTCATGGGCGAGAAACTCTTCACATTCCGCGATAATTCCTTCGTCGCCTTCAACGGCGAACTGATGAACCCCACCCTCGGTATCCACGCGGTGGACGTTGTCAAAGCCAATGTGACACAGACCGGGCAGAACTCGCGTCTGGTAAATTTCGACGTGGCCCTGAACGTCACGGGCACCCTCGACAACATGGATGTGGCCTTCGACCTTTCGACCGACGACGACATGACCGTGGCCAACGAACTGCAGGCCATGAGCCCCGAACAACGCGCCAACCAGGCCATGAACATGCTGCTGTACAACGTGTACACCGGCCCCGGAACCACGGGCAACGGCAACCTTTCCGGCAACGCCCTATATTCCTTCCTGACGTCGCAACTCAATTCCTGGGCAGCGCGCACCATCAAAGGCGTCGACCTCAGTTTCGGCGTCGACCAGTACGACCGCACCCTAAACGGCTCGACTTCCACCACCACAAGTTACAGTTACCAGGTATCGAAATCGCTATTCAACGACCGGTTCAAGATTGTTGTCGGCGGCAACTATTCCACCGACGCCAACACCGACGAAAACTTCTCGCAGAACCTCATCAAGGACATTTCCTTTGAATACTTTATCAACGACGCCCGCACGATGCTCGTGCGTCTGTTCCGCCACACAGGCTACGAAAGCATCCTCGAAGGCGAAGTGACCCGCACGGGCGTAGGCTTCGTATACCGCAAGAAACTGACAACGCTGCGCAATCTCTTCGGACGGCGCCGGCATCGCAAAAACGCCGATACGCAGCCCCTGCCTGCCGCCACAGCCCCGACAACAGCCGAAAAACACACAGAGCAATGAAACACAGTATTCTGACAGTCATTATTGTCTCGGCCGCTCTGCTGGCGGCTTCATGCTCGACGACCTCGCGCATCCCCGAGGGCGAAACCCTCTACATAGGCACAAAAAAAATCGAATATACCGACACCACAGCCGACGGACGCCGCGTCAGCCTGCCATCAGACCTCGTCACGTCCATCTCCGAGGCCGTGGACGTCGCTCCGAACAACTATATCAAGATGCTGCGCTGGCGCTATCCTTTCCCCCTGGGTCTGTGGGCCTACAACCACTGGACAAACCCGCCCAAAGGCCTGCGCCACTGGCTGTACGAGACATTTGCCGAGGAACCGGTACTGATTAACGACGTGCGCCCCGCCGCCCGCGCCAGCATGATCGAGCAGATTCTGGACAACAACGGCTATTTCCGAGGCACGGCCCGTTACGAACTGGTTCCGGCACGGAACAAACGCAAGGCCCACATACGCTATTACGTGAATGCCGGGCCGGCTTTCCCCATCGACACAATCCAGTTACCGGACGACACCTGCCACCTGAACCATCTGATTGATTCCATCGCCAGGCGCGACCCCTACCTGAGACCAGGAATGGTGTTTTCAACCGACTCGCTGAGCATCGCACGAAACCGAATCACCAACACCGTCCGCAACCGCGGCTACTATTTCTTCCGTCCCGACTATATCCGCTATCTGGCCGACAGCATCCAAAATCCCGGCACTGTGGCCCTGCGGCTCGACCTGGCCGACAATATACCGGACTGGGCCGTTAAACGCTACCGCACCGGCAACATCACCGTGGTGGTGAACCGCTACCGCGGACGCCAGCAGCCGGATACAATCCAACTGCGGCCCGACCTGACCCTCGTTCAGATGAGACCCTCGCGGCTGCGGCACAACCTCATCAAGGAGTGTGTCACGTTCCGCCACGGAAAACTCTTCTCGGTGCGCGATATGAACCGCACTCAGACCTATCTGGCCCGAATGGGTATATTCCGCTCAATCGACATCAGTCCGTCGGCCGACACTACTCCTACCCTCAACGTGCTGGTAAACTGCACCTTCGACGCCCCGCTCGAGGCCTCGATCGAGGTCAACGCCTCGTCAAAGTCCAACAGTTACATCGGCCCCGGACTGTCGCTGGGCCTCACAAACCACAATACCTTCGGCGGCGGCGAACAACTGAGCGTGAAACTCACAGGCTCCTACGAATGGCAGACCGGCCACCGCGGCCG
>CAJJOO010000046.1 GCA_905193395.1 uncultured Porphyromonadaceae bacterium | reverse complement strand
CGATGATTTCGGGCAGTATATCTTTCAGGCGGGCTTCCTCTTCGGGAGTCACCGGGGCGCCGGCATCGCCTTCGATGCAACATTCGCCCAGACATTTGTCCAGGTCGCACACAAAGAATCGTTCGAGCAGGTCGAGGCTCACCAGGGTGTCTTGGATTTGCAGCATATATGTTTCTTGGCTTGAGGTCATGGCTGGTATGTGAACGTGGTGACGCCGATAAGGCGGTCGGTGCGGTCCAGCGGGCCGCGGGTGTAGACTTTCACCAGATATTCGTTGGTAGTCTGGAATTTGTCGCCCTCGATGGGGCCGGTGAAGCCTCGGCGCTCGCCCGGCGGTACGGTGAGGTAGTGATAGTTGTACTGGCCCTGTTTCAGCAGCAGAACTTTCTCCCATAGTCCTGTGGTCGGGTTGAAGTTCATGATGGATTCCGGGTCGAAGCGCCGTGAGGTGAAATCGCCGTCCAAAAATACCATCGCGCCCTCGCCGGGGTCGGCGTCGAGCGAGAAGTGTACCACCACATAGTCGGCCTCTATGTCGGATTCGTAGGAATTGTACTGCCGGATGAAAAAGCGTCCGTGACCGGTGCTGTCGTAGACGTAAGGGCGTTCGGCGCGTTCGGTGTCGGTGTAGAGTCGGAAATGGTAATAGGGGTCGGCCCAGACAATTTCCTCGACTCCCATGCCGGGATAACTGATGTCGGCCACCTCCATGCGGCGGTATTCGTTGCCGGCGTCGAAAATCAGCGGGTCGCGGTGTTCGTATACGGCCGTGGCGCCGCTCATGCGCAGGGGCTGGCGCAGGGCCACCTCGTTGTCGTAGCGGCCGTTCTGCTGTATCATCACGCGCAGGTCGTTAAATGGGTCGGAGACAGAGGCGCGCTCGGTGTCGACGCTGACGCTCAGTTGCTGGTGCGAGTTGTTGTAGTCGATGTCGGTGCGGGTCGTGGCGCCTACTCTTATGGGCGCTGTCTGTTCGCTCAGCATCACGCGGCGGGCTAGCCACACATCATCGGGGTTGTCCTCGGGATACACCTCAATCAGGTAATTGCCCGAAAGGGTGGGGCGGATATCGTCGTTGGGGAAGGCCAGGCGGTAGTTGACGTAGTGCACGGTCGTTCCGCGCGAAAATTCGTAATCCTCGATTGCGCTCTCGTTGAAACCGTCCAGATATTCGCTTTCGGCCAGTGTGGAGGGTTGCCATCCGGCGTCGCAGCGCACCACGCGGTAGCGCAGGAATGCGCGGTCGTCGGCGAGGTGGTCGAACATAATCTCGACGGGCGGGCCGCCGGGAGTCGCCACGGGCGCGGCGAAACGGTCGCCGCCGACAGATGTCACCACTGTCTTGACACGCTGGTTGAAAATGCCGTCCATGGTATCGCGGGCCGAGGCCGCGGCGACACCGGCGCAAAGGGTTATTAGCAGAATCAGTGTTCTCATCGCCAGTCGATTGGTTCCATGCCATGGGCCGCGAGCCACGCGTTGGCACGGCTGAAATGATGGTTGCCGAAGAATCCGCGGTAGGCCGACAGGGGCGAGGGATGGGCCGATTCCAGCACCAGATGACGATGGCGGTCGATAGAGGCTCCCTTGCGGCGCGCGTCGGCGCCCCAGAGGATGAATCCCAGCCCCTCGCGGTTCTCGGCCAGTTGGCGGATTACGGCGTCGGTGAATTCCTCCCAGCCGTGGCCGCGGTGCGAGCCGGGCTGTCCGTCGGCCACTGTCAGGGTGGTGTTGAGCAGCAGCACACCCTGGCGGCTCCATCGCAGCAGGTCGCCCGAAGGCAGGGGCGTCACGCCGGTATCGTCGGCTATTTCCTTGAAAATATTGACCAGCGACGGCGGCAGTGCCACACCGTCGTTCACCGAGAAGCAGAGGCCGTTGGCCTGCCCGGGTCCGTGGTAGGGGTCCTGCCCAAGAATCACCACTTTCACCTTGTCGAATGGACAGGCATCCATGGCCTTGAAAATTCTACCGGCCGGCGGATAGACGGTGGAGGTGGCATAGGCCTGCCGCACGAATTCGGCAAGCGAGGCGAAGTAGGGCGAGGAAAATTCCGTGGCCAGGCGGCTTTGCCAGCCCGGTTCGATGCGTACGTACATATCAGCGTGTTTTTGCGGGGTGGTTCACGACGTTGCGGGGTGTGCCGGCGATGAAAGCGGTCAGATTGTCGGCGGTAATCTGCAACAGACGGCGGCGTGCGGCGGTCGACTGCCAGCCGATATGCGGCGTGACGATGCAGCGGCCGGCCAGGTCGGGGGCCAGGAGGGGGCTGCCGTCGCGCGGCGGTTCCTGTTCCAGCACGTCGACGCCGGCACCGGCAATGATGCCTCCGCGGATGGCGTCGGCCAGGGCCTGTTCGTCGACAATCGGCCCGCGGGCGGTGTTGATTAGCATAGCCGTTGGCTTCATGCGCGCGAAGACATCGGCGTTGAACCGGTGACGGTTGTCTGCGGTCAGGGGCGCGTTGATTGAAATCACGTCGGCCCGTGATAGCATTTCGTCGAAACTTGTGCGCTCGACTCCCGCGGGGATGTCGGCCGGGTCTTTGCGGGTGGGGCTGATGACTTTCATGCCGAAGGCCATGGCAATCCGCGCCACCTTGCAGCCGATATTGCCCATGCCGTAGATGCCCATGGTGAGTCCGGCAAGTTCGGTGACAGACCCGAGGGTGTAACTGAAATCGCGGCATCCGGCCCAGTCGCCGCGGCGCACCGAGCGGTCGCAGTCGCCGGCATGCACGGCCAGTTCCAATAGCAGGGCCATGACCAGTTGCGCCACCGAGTCGCCGCTGTACGCAGGCACGTTGGTGACGGTGATTCCAAGGGCGTCGGCAGCCGCCAGGTCCACGTTGTTATATCCGGTTGCCAGCACGCCGATGTAGCGGAGGCGTGGCAGCGCGGCAAGAGTCGCGGCGTCCAGAATCACTTTGTTGACCAGCAGTGCGTCTGCCTGCGAGGCGCGCGCGATGACGTCGTCCTGCTCGGTGCGCGGGTACACCGTGAGGTTGCCCAGCGCGGCGGTCCGCTCCCACGAGAGGTCGCCGGGATTGGCCACATATCCGTCGAGAATTACTATGTTCATGGCTGTATGATGTTGAAAATAAGCCCCGACACAGTAATTGCGCCGGGGCTTGAGTCTTATGAATGTATGCCCGTAGGGAGTCGAACCCTAATCGTCGGAACCGGAATCCGAAATTCTATCCATTGAACTACGGGCACCCGTATTGCACCACAAAGTTACGGAAAAATTTCGTTTCGGCAAAATTTTTGGAATCTGGGCCTTGCAGGCCGGAATCAGGCTGTGATTTCGGCGGGCATCGCGGGCATTGCGCCCGGCTGTGTGCATACGTAGGCCGATGTTTCGACGGCTTTGGCGTGTGCGTTGGCCACGGGCTTGCCTTTGAGCAGCGAGGCGATGAAGGCTCCGGTGAACGAGTCTCCGGCACCCACGGTGTCGTTGACCACTACGACGGGAGTGGGGCGGAAGGTCTCGCTGTCGGGCGTGAATACCCAGCTGCCGTGTTCGCCGCAGGTGAGAATCAGCATTTCCAGATTGAAATCGGCCATCAGACGGTGTGCCACGGCTTTCTGGTCGCCCAGATTGTAGCCGAACAGGCCGTCGACGATTTCCATTTCCTCGTCATTGATTTTAAGGATGTTGCAGCGGTGCATCGAGTCCTTGAGCACCTCGGGGGAATAGAAGTGCTGGCGCAGGTTGATGTCGAATACCACCAGCGGCTTGTTTTCGGCGGGAATGGCCTCGAGGAAACGCACGATTGTGTCGCGCGACACCGAGTTGCGCTGGGCCAGCGAGCCGAAACATACGGCGCCCGTCTCGCGGGCAAGGTTTTCAAGTGCCGGGGTGAAGGGTATGTTGTCCCAGGCCACGTTTTCCTTGATTTCATAGTGGGGAATACCCCCGTCGGTGAGGGTCACCTGGACAGTACCGGTGGGGAATTCCACTTTTTCAATAAGGTGGTCGAGGCCCTTGTTGTTGAAGTTTTCGATAATCTCGTCGCCGTAAGCGTCGCGGCCGACTGCGCTGACAACGCAGGAGTCCAGTCCGAACTGTTTTACGTGGTAGGCGAAGTTGGCGGGTGCGCCGCCGATTTTTTTTGTGTCGTTGAATACGTCCCACAGAGCTTCGCCCATGCCTACAACTTTCTTTTTCATGATATGGATTTTAAATGGATTTCTTGATTTTGGCTGTATAGGCAAGCAGATAGATAACGCCGGCGGTCATCACGGCCACGGCGCCGGCCTGTCCGATGGCATCGGAGGCATAGCCCATGGCGAGTGGGAAGATTGTGCCGCCGAAGAGGCCCATGATCATGAGGCCCGATACTTCATTTTTCTCGTTGGGCGAGGCGTTGAGAGCCTGGGCGAAAATCACCGGGAATACGTTCGAGTTGCCGAAACCGATCATGGCGATGCCGGTGTAGAGAACGGGCAGGGTGTCGCCCTGGAACAACAGAAGCATGGCGGCCAGCATCAGGGCGACGCTGAAACCGAAGAACACGCGGGGCGAGATGAACCGCAGGGCGAAAGCGCCGAGGAAGCAGCCGCCGGTGCGGAAGATAAAATAGAGTGCGGTGGCGAATCCGGCCTCTTCCAGGGGCAGGCCCATGCGCTCCATCAGGATTTTCGGAGCGGTGGTGTTGGTGCCGACGTCAATGCCCACATGGCACATGATGCCGATGAAGCACATCAGGATGAACGGACGGCCCAGCAGGCGCAGACATTCCCCGATGCCCGAGGCGCGGTCGGGGCGTTCCTCGTCGATGTGTGTGCCGCCGAGGAAAGCGATGGACAGCAGCGAGATAACGGCGAAAATCAGGAACAGCGCGCGCCAGCCCAGACCGAAGGTGGGAATGGCGGCCGTGGCGCCCCACATGGCCAGATACGGGGCCAGGAACGAGGCGATGGCTTTGACAAACTGGCCGAACGTAAGGGTCGAGGCCAGTTTGTCGTTACTGATAAGATTGGTTACGAGGGGGTTCAGCGAGGTCTGCATGATGGCATTGCCGATGCCCAGCAGAGAGAATGAGCAGAGCATGATCCAGTAGTTGTCGCCGAATACCGGAATCACCAGCGATACGGCTGTGACTGCCAGCGACAGCAGGACCGTGTTTTTACGGCCGATGCGGTTCATCAACATTCCGGTGGGCACCGAGAATATCAGGAACCAGAAGAATACTAGCGAGGGGAACAGGTTGGCCTGTGAGTCCGTCAGGCCCAGGTCTTTCTGTACATAGTTCGACGCTGTGCCGACCAGGTCTACAAAACCCATGGCGAAGAAGCAGAGCATCACGGGGATGAACTGCATCAGCGTGCTTTTGTGGCCCGATGAGGCCATTGCGGTGGTTGTGTTTTCCATATTATTGTGTTTTTTCATTTATTCGGCATTGATGGTGTATACGTTCAGGTCGCTGACGCGTGCGCGCGAACCTTTGACGGTGAGTGTGGTGTAAGGCTCGTTTGGGAAGATGATGTTCGTGAGGATGGCACGTCCTCCGTTGCCGAACACCTCGATCGAGGAGCGGTCAAGGAACAGGCGCAGGCTCAGGTGGCCGTCCTTGCCGAAGGCAGGCGCGGTGGTCACGCAGGGGAATTCGTGCGAGAAATCGGTGATGCCGCTTTCTCGACGGTCCACGCTCAGTGTGTTGGCGGCGGCGTCGTAGATGACCGTGGTGTGCTCGCCGCGGCTGTTCGACAGTTCAAATACGGCCTTGCCGTCGGAACGTGCGTCGATGTCGGCTGTGATTTCGCACAGGCCGTCGGCCGGCAGGGCGAATGTGCGGCCCTTGTCGGAGACGGACAGCGATTTGCGGGTCACGCAGGCCTTGCCGCGCAGTGCGGTCAGTTCGGGCGAAGGTTCGGAAGCCACGTAGTATTGGCCGTCCTCGGCCTTGAAAAGGCGCATTTCGCGGGGCAGCGTGTTGGCGCTGCGGAAGGTGAGGGTGGGGACCTCGGCTGCATACTGCCAGTTGCTCATCCAGCCGATTACGCTGCGGCGCCCGTCGGGAGCGTCGCTCCACGAAACGGTGGCATAGTGGTCCTTGCCATAGTCGAGCCATTTCGTGGGAATGTTTCCGGAGGCGTCGGTATCGGCCTTGAAACTGTGGCCGTCGAATTCACCAACGAAATATTGTGTGGCGCTACCGCCGAAGGGGCCGCCGGGGTTGATGTTGCACAGAAGCACCCATTTGGTGGTGCCGTCGCAGGTGAGAGGGAACAGGTCGGGACATTCCCACACGCCGCCCTGGGCGCCGATGCCCTTGCCGAAGGCGCTTTCAAGGGTCCAGTCGCGCAGGTTTTCGGACGAGAAGAACAGCATCTCGTGTTCCAGCGCGTGTGCCAGGGCCATGTTCCAGCGGCCCGTGGCCTGATTGAAGAACATATTGGGGTCGCGGGCCTCGCTGTCGAGGGTCAGGATAGGGTTGGCGGGGCAGATGTCGAAGGTGAAGCCGTTGTCGTGGCTCACTGCCATGCTCTGAACCTGGCTGTAAGCACATTGGGTGTAGATTGCCACAACGGCGCTGTCGCCGGCTCCGGCCGTTCCGTGGGGGTCGACGGCGCAACTGCCGCTGAAAATGGTGCCGATTCCGTTGGGCACGATTGCCGCTGGATGCTGCTGCCAGTGTATCAGGTCGGCGGACGTGGCGTGGCCCCAGGTCATGTTCTGCCATTTCGAGCCGTAGGGGTTCCACTGGAAATAGAGATGCCACAGGCCGTCCTTGTAGAACATGCCGTTGGGGTCGTTCATCCAGCCCCATTGCGGAGCGTGGTGGTAGGCCGGACGGAATTTCTCGGCCGGATAGGCGGCTATGGTATCTGCCAGTTCGAAGGCGTTCCAGCAGGCATCGTCGGCGGCCTCGCGCAGGGTTGCGCGGCTCTGCGGGGTGACGATGTTCAGCAGCACGTCGCGTCCTTCGTAGGGCGTGAGGTCGTAGGGCACCTTGAAATCGACTTTATTGCGCGCCAGGCGCACGCGGATGGTTTCGACAATGTTACCGTCGACCAGCACTTCGACTGTGGCGTCCTCGTTGCTGTCCTGGACGGGCATCATCAGGTAGTGGCTGCCTCCGGGCACGCGCACAATGGTATTATTCACGCCGAGGTGGTCGACCTCGATGGCGTTGCCGGCAGATGCCGCAGCCGGACTTGCCAGCAGCGCTGCCAGCGCTATTTTCTTGACAATGGATTTCATGTATATTAGTTATAATAGTTATGTCGCGTTAAGCAAACCTGAAAACCTTTTTTCTTACCTCGGGAACTGTATCCCTTACCTTAAAACTAAATCTTAAACCTATTCAAAATATCTTGCATGAGAATCATCATGGTATCCGGGGCGGGCACGTTTCTGTGCTTCGCTGTGCAAATCTACAATATTTATCGAGAGGCGACGTATAAACATTGGCGCATTAGGTATCAAAAATGTTGCATGGGCCGAAAATTGAAACATAATGAATTGATTTTAATAATTTATTTGCTAACTTTGCCATACCCTTTATAACCCGAATAATCAAATACCATACGAATCAGACAAAAATGTTCCGTAACCTGCTTGTGCTGTTTTTCGCCCTTCTTCCGGCAATTTTTTTATCTTGCCGACACGAGCGTCCGGTACGCATCGGCGTGTCGCAATGCTCCAACGACAGTTGGCGCTCGAAGATGAATTCGGAGATGGAATTCGAGATGACATTCCACGACGGTGCCGAAATTGAAATCCGTTCGGCCGACGACTGCAACGAAAAACAGATCGAGGACATCCGCTACTTCCGCGACAACGGTTTCGACATCATAATCGCCGCGCCCAACGAGGCCGAGGCCATCACACCTATTATAAAAGAGGTGTACGAATCCGGAATCCCCGTAATCATATTCGACCGCGACATCACCGGACCGTATTACACCGCCTTCCAGGGCGTCGACAACAACGGTATCGGTCACATTGCCGGCGACTATGCCGCACACCTGATGCGCGGCGACGCCAGGATTATTGAAATCGAGGGCCGCCCCGGGTCCACCCCGGCCCGCGACCGTCACAACGGTTTCGGCGAGGCAATTTCGCGCTATCCCGAGATGCGGGTAGTGGCTTCTGCCGCAGCCAACTGGAATAATGATGAAGCCTCGGTAGTTGCAGATTCGCTGCTCGCTCTGCATCCTGAAACCGACCTTATTTACGCCCACAACGACGCCATGGCCATTGCCGCCGCAAATGTGGCGCGCCGGCGC
>CAJJOO010000045.1 GCA_905193395.1 uncultured Porphyromonadaceae bacterium | reverse complement strand
CCGCGACTATCCCAACCAGCCGGGCGGCGTGTTCCGCTTCGACAAATTCTACAAACAACTGGCCGCATCCTACGGTCTGGGCCTCCGCATGGACTTCACCTATTTTCTGCTGCGCCTGGACCTCGGCTTCAAGGCCCGCAACCCGGCGCAGAACCAGGAGCCGTGGCCCCTGATTCATCCCCGCTGGAGCCGCGACGCCAACTTCCACTTCTCCGTGGGTTATCCTTTCTGACATCAGGTTTGTTATCAATGATATGAAGACATTAGCCATATTCGACCTCGACGGCACGCTGCTCAATACCATCGACGACCTCGGAACCGCCGTCAACGCGGCTCTGGCGGCCCACGGCCTGCCCCAACATCCCATGTCGTCCTACCCCATGATGGTGGGCAACGGCGTGCGGCGCCTCATCGAACGCGCTCTGCCGTCGGAAAACCGCGACGCAACCACCGTCGACGCCCTGCTCACCGACTTCCGCAGATACTACGACGAGCATCTCTATGATTTTACCGTTCCCTACCCCGGCATCCCGGAACTGCTGCACCGCCTCTGCGAACGCGGCGTGACACCGGCCGTAGCCTCCAACAAATATGAAAGCGCCGTGGAGCGCCTTATCGCCCACTTTTTCGGAGACATCAAGTTTGCTGCCGTCTGTGGCAACATCCCCGGTGTGCCCACCAAGCCCGACCCGTCAATCGTGTTCCGCATCCTAACGGCGCATCCCACGCCCAAAGAAGATGTGCTCTACATCGGAGATTCCGGCGTCGACATGGAAACGGCCCGGCGCGCAGGCGTCGAGAGCGTGGGCGTGACCTGGGGTTTCCGTCCCCGCCGCGAACTCTCCGACGCATATGCCGACCATATCGTCGACGACCCCGACGATATTTTCGAACTACTATAAGCCCTACGAAAACGTCATAACAGGCTGCCCGACAGCCGCAGGCCCTAAAAATAACGGCTCCCGCCTTTTCACAAGGGCGGGAGTCGCTGTCTTTTCCTTAGATTCTAAGATATGTTTCCTATTATCTTTTGCTACGCAAAGTTAAAAATAATTGGTGAATAAAGATTCGCCCCCCCCCGTTAAATTATGTTAAAATGGAATTTCTTTTTATTTGCCGGGGATTCAGCCTCGAAATGGCAGTGTTTTCGAACAGATTTCTGAATTGTCCGCGGGTAATCACCGATAGGTCCTCGCGCGACAGCCCAAGAATCGGCCGCAGAGGGCGGAACTCGTCAAGGGGACATGGAGAATCTGCAACGGAAGCCACGGGACACACGCGGGTACATCTGTCGCAGCCACAGACCATTCCGGCCGTATCTAGTCCCTCGGGGAAGGTATCGCCACGGTATTCCGTAGTGAGATAGGACACGCAGCGCCGGGCATCGAAGGCCGCGTCGGGACGCAAGGCGCCATGCGGGCAAACTTCCATGCAACGGTCGCAGCCCTCGCAGGAAGTCTCACAGGGGCTGTCGGCCTCAAATTCCGCGGAAGTGATGATTTCGGCCAGGAACACTCCGGTTCCCATGCCGGGAACGCAGAGCATGTGGTTGCGCGCGATGTATCCTACACCGGAACGAACGGCCCAATAGCGTTCGAGCACGGGGGCCGAGTCTACACAGACGCGCGCTACGCCCCCGAAAGAATTCAGGTACTCCACCGCAGGGACAAGGCGTGCGGGCAGCACGCGGTGATAGTCAAGACCGAGGGCATAGGAGGCAATGAGGGGATGGCGTGCCGAGACATCGTAAGGAAAAGCCATTGACACCACCGTCGCGGCGCCCTCGAGCAGCAGACGCGGATCGAGGCGCATATCCACGTTGCGTTCCAGATAGGCCATGGTGCCGTGACGGCCGTCGGCAATCATGCTGCGGAAAGCCGCGGCATGGTCGGGCGCAACCGCCTCGGCGCGTGCAAACCCCACTGCCACGGCGCCACATCCGCGGCAGATACCGCGCAGAGTCTCACGACATGGGGATAGGCTCGAATTCATAACCTTGAGAAATGAGCCATTCGATTGCCCGCGGCAACGCCGCGCGCATGTTGCGGGAAGCCTTGACAGAGTCGTGAAATACAATTATGGACCCGTTACGGGCATAGCGGCGCACATTTTCAAACACACGCTCGGGCGTGAGTTTCTTTGAATAGTCGCGGCTCACAAGGTCATACATTATTATATTATAATGGGCCTTGAGCTGGCGGGCCTGTTTCCAGCGCATTATGCCGTGGGGAGGCCGGAAGAGGGTCGAATCGATGAGCGAGGCCGCCTCGGTGATGTCGCGCATATAGCGGCGGCTGGTGGTCTTCATACCCTGGAGATGGTGCATGGAGTGGTTGCCGATGCTGTGGCCGCGCCGGCGTACCTCCTCCAGCAGTTCGGGATGACGGCGCACATTGTCGCCCACCATGAAGAAAGTGGCCTTTATGCCGTAGCGGTCCAGCAGGTCGAGGACCCAGGGCGTTTCCTCGGGAATCGGGCCGTCGTCGAAAGTCAGGTACACCACCCGACGGTGACGGCGGCTGAGACGCCATATCGCCTCCGGGAAAAGGAGGCGATACAGCAGTGGCGGACGTTCGATAAACATATCAGGACGGAGACTGACGGGATTAACGGGGCTTACAACTGGTTCTGCCAGGCGGGCAGGGCGATGTTGTATTTCCCGAGCACTTCGTTTGTCACATCCATGGGATTGATACCAGCGGCTTCGTGTGCCTCGAGGGTGCGAATAGCGGCCTCGATGATGCTGCGTTCGATGCCGTTGTAACTGTCGAGCGACTCACGGAGGTCGGCCAGCGGCACGGCGTGCATGTAGATAAGTTCGTCGACGCGGGGATGCGAGTCGTAGGGGGCACGAGCGGCCCAGCGGGCCAGGATTTCCTCCGAACCGGGCTTTTTCTCGAGGGTGCGCAGCATGCGGATGCGGTTCAGCATGCCGATGGCCGAGGCCAGATATTCGGCATTGTCGAGGTCATAGCCGAGGATGCTCTGCTGGAAGGGCGTCAGCGAGTCGGCATAGCGAACGAACTGGGCGTAGCGCGGCAGATTGTCGTTGATCAGTTTCTCAGCCTTGTCGAGGTCGGCGGGATTGTGACGGGCCACATAGAGGTCATAGTAGGCCTGTGCGAGATAGATTGCCAGTTGGCCGTCGATCGGAGCGGCTGCGGCAGGAAGTTTGGCATCCATCAGGTCGAGCAGGTTGCGGGCCATGTCGTAGCGGTCGGCTGGTACCTTGAGACCCTTTTCACTGGCGTTCTTAACGGCCCAGGCCGAGGCGGGCATGTTGCCGGAATTGATGAGGTCGCGGACCACGGCATATATCGACAGGCGCGTGGACGAAACCATGCGGCGCACCGTCTCGTCGAGATACAGCGACGCGGGATCGTCGATGTCGAGACCGCCCCAGCGGAAACGTCCCATAATGTTCTCGTAGGCCTTGTCGACCATCGGCGACACCTGTGCGCCGGCGAAAGGAGTCACCATCGAGGCCATACCGGTCGACTTGATATAAGGTGCCAGGCCCATATAGAAGGACGGCGGAACCGTAGCGGCGAAATAGACCGGACGGGAGCACGTGTCGGCAAGCGACTGCGCGATATAATCGAGCGAAAGGACATTGCTCAGCGTGAGGCCGCCGCGGCCTGTCTCGCGCAGCGCGCTCTCGATGTTGGTGCGCGGCGAGGTCAGATAAGGTATGGCGAATGCCGAATCGGCCGGATTGTTCGGATCGAGGTGGAAACGGCGGGCCATGGCGGCGGAATCTATCGGGAACACCACATTGGGCAAGGTCATGACGGCCTGCTTGTAGCGGTCGGGACTCGCGTAGAGTTCGGCCAGGGCGTCTGTAATGTTCACGACACTGTCGGTGACGGGATAGACGAAACTGTAAGCCATCCGGTTGTAGGCATAGTCGGAAGGCTTGGCCAGCGATGGAACGGGCTTACCGTCGTAGGACGGGATGCGCTGCTGGTTGGCATACCAGTCGGTGGTGAGGTAGGAAAGGTTCACCACGCGCACATCGGTGCGGAAGCCTTCGACCTCCTGGGCGTACCACAGGGGGAAGGTGTCGTTGTCGCCGTTGCAGAAAAGGATTGCGTTTTCTTCGACTGACGACAGGTAGTTCATACCGAAGTCGCGCGCGGTGTAGCGGCCGCTGCGGTCGTGGTCGTCCCAGGTCTGCGACACCATCTGCAAGGGCACTGCCAGGGCCACGACAATGGCCACTGCGGACGAGACGATGGCAGGGACGCCCTTCATGTCGCTGCCGCTGTCCTTGCTCTTGCGCGAGAGCAGGCGGCGCAGCATCATGCCGATGGCAGGAACGCCGATACCGATCCAGATAGCGAAGGCATAGAACGAACCGGCGAAAGCATAATCGCGTTCACGCGGCTGGTCGGGCGTCTGGTTCAGATACAGCACAATCGCTATGCCGGTCATCAGGAACAGGAAGCAGACAACCCAGAACTGTTCGATGCCGCGCTGCGGGGCGCCGGGCTTCACATAGAGAGCCTGCCACAGGAGGCCGATTATGCCCAGAAGCAGCGGCAGCATGTAGAACACGTTGTGGCCCTTGTTGCCCTTTCCGTACTCGTCGGGCAGCAGCGACTGGTCGCCGAGGCGGGCGTTGTCGATGAAGGGTATGCCGGAAATCCAGTTGCCAAGGTGTGGCTGTCCGTTGCCGGCCAGGTCGTTCTGGCGGCCGGCGAAGTTCCACATGAAATAGCGCCAGTACATATGGGCGAACTGGTAGTTGAAGAAGAAGCGGAGATTGTCGGCGAAGCTCGGTTTCCACACCGAGGCATAGTCGATTTCCTTGCCGTTGCGGGCGATGAAGGTTGCCACACGCTGCTGCGAGTGTAGGAAGGGAGCAATCTGGCTGAGGGGCGCGTAACCCTGCTCAGCCCAGGTGCGGGTCACTTCGGCGGGAATATTGTCGAGGTCTTCGATATTATATTGTGCCCAGCCCTTGTAGCCCTGCACGTGGCCGGGCTGTGTGCTGTACATTCGCGGAAGCACCATCTTCAGACCGGGAATCTCGCCGTAGTTGGGATTGCCGGCGGATTCCACGTAGCGGTCGGGTTCGGAAGGCGACTTCTTCACCACCTTGTTATAATCGGTGGAAGGGTCGGAATAGGGGTTGCCGGTCTCGTCGCGCAGCACGCCGTCGAGAATTCGGGTGGCCGGACGACCGTACATGTCGACGGGTACCACATAGATGGGGTCGTCTTCTGTGCCGAGGTTCTGCACGTCGAGTTGCTCGGCAAACTCGGCGCCGTAGAACAGAGGACGTTCGCCATACTGCTCGCGGTTGAGATAGGAGCCGAGCGCGAAGACATTGTCCGGGGCGTTCTGGTTCATCGGGGTGTTGGCGTGCGAGCGAATCAGCAGCAGAGCGTACGACGAATAACCGACGAAAATCAGGAAGACACTCAGCACCACCACGTTAAACACGCGCACGGGAATCATCTTGCAGAAGAGGAATATGTAGGCGGCGAGGGCTGCGACAAGCAGCAGGCCAATCCAAACATTGGCGATGAAGGGCATACCGGAAAGCACGATGGCCAGGAAGGTACTCCAGCGGATGGCCGAAGGATTGTCCTGGCGGTTCAGCGAGACGATTGCCCAGATGAACACAGCCACAAGGATACAGGCGTAAATCAGCACGCCCATGTTATAGCCCATTCCGAAGGTGTTGACACAGAGCAGTTCAAACCACTGTGCCACCTTTACGAATCCGGGAACGAGGCCGTAGAGAATCAGGGCCACGATCACGAACGAGATGCCCAGGGCAATCAGGGAACCCTTGGCGTTGGTGTTGCGGAACTTGCGGTAGTAGAACACCAGCACGATAGCCGGGATACAGAGCAGATTTAGCAGGTGGACTGCAATCGACACACCGATAACGTAGGCAATCAGAATCAGGTAGCGGTCACTATGTGGCTTGTCGGCGCGGTTTTCCCATTTGAGGATGAGCCAGAACACCAGCGCCGTGCAAAACGACGAAAAAGCATAAACCTCGCCTTCGACAGCCGAGAACCAAAAAGTGTCGCTCCAGGTGTAGGCCAGGGCACCGCAGATTCCGCCGCCGAAAATCAGCAGCATCTGCCACAGCGACACGGAAGTGGCATCGTCTGCCACGATGAGGCGGCGCACCAGGTGCGTGATGGTCCAGAACAGCAGCAGAATGGTACCGGCGCTGAGCAGGGCCGACATGGAGTTGACGGCAACGGCCGCTCCGGCGATACCGCCGCCGAAGATGGTGACGAAGAAGCGGGCAGCAAGCATGAAGATGGGGTTGCCCGGCGGGTGGCCCACTTCAAGTTTGGCACCTTGTGAAATGAATTCGGGACAGTCCCAGAAACTGGCCGTCGGCTCTATGGTGAGCAGATATGTCACCGCTGCGACCACGAAACACAGCCAGCCCAGTAAATCATTTATAATATTATACTTTTTCATCGTAGGAAGATGTGAATATCAGAGGACAAAGGTACGAAAAAGTGGCCTTACAGCCCCTGCAATTAACACATATTAATAACTGCACGAAATTTCATCAAGCATTAATTAGTGGAATAATTGTAAAAGGATGGAAAAATTCGTACCTTTGCACCCATGTTTGGCGCGTTTGCGCTTTATTTGCTTAATATCAATAAGGTAAATGGATTGGATAACTGAACTTTTCGCTCCCGGAAGCACATCGATTGCCAGCACGCTGGTGCTGTACTCGTTTGTGATAGCGGCCGGCATCTATATCGGCAAGATAAAGATTGCAGGCGTGTCGCTCGGCGTGACCTTCGTGCTGTTCGTGGGCATCCTCCTGGGGCATTTCGGCTATACGGTGGACGGCAACATCCTGAAATTCGTCCGGGAATTTGGCCTGATTCTGTTCATCTTCGCCATAGGTCTGCAAGTTGGTCCCGGTTTCTTCTCGTCGTTCAAGAAGGGAGGTGTGCGGCTCAACATGCTGGCAATGCTGGCGATAATCCTCAACGTGGCTATTGTACTGGGAGTCTATTTCTGGGGCAACGTGCATGATATCAATGCCTTGGTGGGCGTGATGAGCGGTGCCGTGACCAATACCCCCGGCCTGGCCGCCGCACAGCAGACCGTTTCCCAGATAACCGGAGGCACCGAACAGGCCAACGTGATGGCCCAGGGCTATGCCGCCGCCTATCCGCTGGGCGTCATCGGCATCATCGCCGCAATGTTCATCATCAAGGGCGTGTTCAAAATCAAGACCGACAAGGAAATCAAGGCCGTCGAGGACGAACACGAGAACTCGCAACTGAAGCCTTTCATCCTATCGGTGAAAGTGACGAACCAACTGGTCAACGGCCGCACAATGGCCTCGCTCCACGATGTGATTCAATGCAATTTCGTGGTTTCGCGTATGATGACCCGCGACAACGAAATCATAATCCCGAAATCCACCACCGAAATCCATACCGGCGACATCCTGCTGATTGTATGTTCCAGCCAGGACGCCGAGCGTTTCCACGCCGTCCTCGGACCCGACGTGGAAATGGACTGGGAAGCCGTCCCTGCACCGGTGTTCTCGCGCCGCATCCTGGTGACGCAAAGCAAATACAATGGCGTGTCGCTCGGCTCGCTGCGCCTGCACAACGGTTACAAACTGAACGCCACCCGCGTCAACCGCGCCGGCGTCGACCTGCTGGCCACCGCCAACCTGCACCTGCAGATGGGCGACCGCATCACCGTGGTGGGTAACCTCGAGGACATCGACCGCCTGGCCTCACGCCTGGGCAACTCGATGAAACGCCTCAACCAGCCCAACCTCATCACCATTTTCGTGGGAATCATCCTCGGTATCGTCCTCGGCTCGGTTAACCTTGGCTTCGGCATGAAACTCGGTCTGGCCGGTGGTCCGCTGGTAGTGGCCATCCTCCTGAGCCGCTTCGGATATAAGTTCAAACTCATCACCTACACCTCGTCGTCCGCCTCGATGATGCTCCGCGAACTGGGCATCTGCCTGTTCCTCGCGTCTGTGGGCATAGCGGCCGGCAAAGACTTTGCCTCGGCCGTGTTCAACACCACGGGCATGTGGTGGGTAATCTGGGGCTTCGCCATCACCGTCGTTCCCCTGCTGGTGGTCGGCTTCATTGCCCGCGGCCATGACCGCATCAACTTCCTCACCATCATGGGCCTGTTCTCGGGTTCGTACACCGATCCCCCGGCCCTGGCCTATGCCAACAATTCCACCGGCAACGACGCGCCGGCCGTGTCCTATTCGACGGTCTACCCGCTCACGATGTTCATGCGCGTAGTCGCGGCCCAGGCGCTGATTCTGGCCTTTGCCTGACATACGTTCAAACAACACAGCGGCGGCATGATTTTTCCGGAAAAATCATGCCGC
>CAJJOO010000044.1 GCA_905193395.1 uncultured Porphyromonadaceae bacterium | reverse complement strand
GGCTTTTTTTTAAACTATCGGGCGAAATATCCCTTAAAAAGAAACACGCTAACTTGGTGATTGTTAGCGTGTTGGGGCGGAGCGACCGAGATTCGAACTCGGGAATCGGTTTTGCCGATTACACGCTTTCCAGGCGTGCCTCTTCAGCCACTCGAGCATCGCTCCAATTGTCGGCGCCGACAGGTGCGGCTTCCAACTCTATGCGGGTGCAAAGGTAGCGGTTTGTTTTGGATTTTGCGGCCTCTGAAGCCTTAATTTTTGTTAACGCGCTGCCGCCGGCATCGCAAACACGCCGACGGCGGCGGCGCAAACGCGCTACCGTTCGTATCGCGGAACGCCCGACAAAGTGGCATGAAAAAACCGTGAAAGCCTGGATGGCCCTCACGGTTTGTGCTTTGTCGCTGTGTCTTATTTGATGTTGGGGTTGATGTCGTGCCAGTGGTCGATGGGAGGCAGGACGCCGAGGGCGATGACTTCGTCGCGCAGTTTGCACAGGTGGTGGTAACTTTGGTCGAGTTCTTTCTTTTCTTCGGGTGTGCCGTTTACGGGGTGTACGTGTACGCCGTTCTTGTCGAGGGTGGTTTCCATGGCCATCATGATGTGGTTGTACGTACCGTTGTCGACATAGGTTCCGACGGGCCAGGAGAATGGTTTGCCGCCCATGGCTGCTGCAATCATTTCAATCGACAGGTAGGCCGGGCTCTGGAACGACGAGCGGCCGCGCAGGTCGATGATGTGCTTGCCGCCCTGGATGACGCGCTGTTTCATTTCTTCCCATTCCTTTTCGGGCAGGGCGTCGGTGCCGATAATCTGCGACAGGGGCTGGCCGGCAACAGTGGTTGTGGAGGCGAATACGGCCATCTGTTCGCCGTGGCCGCCGTAGGTGCGCGAGTTCACGATCTCGTCGGGCGAGATGTGGAAGTATTTGGCGAGTTCGCTGCGCAGACGTGTGCTGTCGAGGGCGGCGAGGGTGGAAACCTGCGAGGGTTTGAGGCCCGAGTAGATGAGGGTGATCAGACCGGTGATATCGGCGGGGTTGAAGATCACTACAACGTGCTTGACGTCGGGGCAGTAGGCCTTGATGTCCTTGCCGAGTTGTTCGGCGATGGCGGCGTTGCCTTTGAGGAGGTCTTCGCGGGTCATGCCTGCCTTGCGGGCGGCACCACCGGACGAGACGATGTATTTGGCATCCTTGAAGGCTTCCTTGATGTCGCTTGTGTAGGTGATGTTGACATCCTTGAAACCGCAATGGAACAGTTCTTCGGCCACGCCTTCGAGGGCGGGGGCGTAGGGGTCGTAGAGACAGATGTTGGGGGTAAGACCCATCATCACGGCTGTCTGGGCCATGTTTGAACCGATCATGCCGGCTGCGCCGACAATGACGAGTTTTTCATCAGTAAGGAATTTCATGTTAATTACGGTAATTAATCGATTTGTTTATGGTATAACAATTTTGATACTGAAAAGTTAAAGGCAGGTCCTCAGCAGGTCGGCCACGACGAATGTCGAGCCGCCGACAAAGATGGTGTCGCCGGGGGCGGCGGCGTTGCGGGCGGCCATATACGCGCTGCGGACGTCTGGGTAGGGGATGCCTCGGATTCCGGCACCGGCGGCATGCTCGGCCAGCGAGCGTGAGTCGCGTCCGCGGCTGACGGAGGGCGTGGCGAAATAGTATGTCGCCTCGCGTGGCAGGCGGCGCAGGATTGAATCGATGTCCTTGTCGTTGACGAATCCCAGCACCACGTGCAGGCGCCCTTCGCGGCTGAGTTTGGCGAGGCTGTCGCCCAAGTATTCCCAGCCGCCCGGGTTGTGTCCGGTGTCGCAGATCACGCGGGGATTCCGCGCCAGGGTGGTCCAGCGGCCTCTGAGTCCGGTCATTTCGGTTACCGAGGCGAATCCGCGTGCCACGGCCGCGGCGGTAATGTCGGGGAAGGCGACGCGCAGGGCGTGCATCACGGTGTTGGCGTTCTCGGGCTGGCAGGCGCCGCAGAGTTCCGAGCGGATTTCGCCCCAGGGCGTGCCGCTGTATGTGATATGGTCGTCAGCGGTCGTGGTGCTGTCGTACATCAGCCGGTCGCAGGCAAAGTCGATTTCGCTGCCGTGGCGTGCGGCCTCGGTGGCAAAAACTTCGCGCACCTCGCCCTCGGCGCGACCCACCACAACGGGCACTCCGTCCTTGATTATGCCGGCCTTTTCCGCGGCGATCTTCGGCGGCGTGTCGCCCAGCAGGGCGGTGTGGTCCATCGATATGTTGGTGATGATGCTGATTTCGGGGGTGATGATGTTTGTGGAGTCCAGGCGTCCGCCCAGGCCGGTCTCGATGACGGCGATGTCGACATTCCGGCGGGCGAAATGCTCGAAGGCCATCACCGTGGTGAGTTCAAAGAACGATGGGTTGATGCCGCAGTCGTCTTCGCGATAGCGACGGATGAAATCCACCACGTCGTCCTGCGGAATCATCTCGCCGTCGATGCGGATGCGCTCGCGGAAGTCGACAAGATGTGGCGAGGTGTACAGGCCGGTCCTGTATCCGGCGGCTGTGAGTATGGCCGCCAGGGTCGAGGCTGTGGAGCCTTTGCCATTGGTGCCGGCTATGTGCACGGTCCGCAGCCCCAGGTGCGGCGAGCCGAACATGCGGCTCAGCGCCAGCACATTGTCCAGTCCCGGTTTATAGGCTCCCGGACCGATGTTCTGGAACATCGGCACCCGGCTGAACATCCATTCTGTTGTCTGTTTATAGTCCATTGATTCAGAATATTATTAGCCCGGTGATTCCGGCGGCGCAGATTATGGCAATCGGGTGGATTCGCTTGAACAGATTGGCCGCCAGAGCCGCCAGGGCAATGATTATGCTGACGGTGACGTCGCCGGGTGTGTCGCCGAAATTGTCGGAATTCATCAGCAGCAGGGCGGCCGAGGCGATAAGACCCACAACCACGGGACGCAGCCCGCGGAAAATGCCTTCGATAATGTAACTGTCGCGGTGACGGCGCACGAAATGCCCCACGTAGCGCACCAGCAGGAACGAAGGTAACACCACCACCAGCGTACATATCACCGAACCGAGGATTCCCCACAGCGCCGAGGCGCCGGGTCCCATGGCATCGGTCGGTGCCACGTAGCCGATATATGTGGCCGAGTTGATGCCGATGGGGCCGGGAGTCATCTGCGAGATGGCCACGATGTCGGTGAAGGTCTTGTCGGAAATCCATCCCGGCGAGACTATTTCGTTCTGAATCAGCGCCAGCATGGCATAACCGCCGCCGAAACCGAAAAATCCGATTTTCAGATAACTCCAGATCAGTTTCAGGTAGATACTCATTGCCGCCCTCCTTTCAGTCGGTTACGGTTACGCATATGCCACCATCCGGCGGCGCCGCCGAGGACGATATAAAGAATCGGGTTCGACACCACCGGCAGCCGCGACCATATCAGCAGGGCCACGGCGGCGGGAATCCACGCCGTTTTCAGTCCTATGCCGGCCGATTTGGCCGAGGTAATCACCGGGGCCACTATAAGGGCCACGACGGCCGGGCGGATGCCCTTGAAAATGGCCGCCACGGTGGGATTGTTCGTAATCAGTTCCGGAGTGAGGAATATGGCGATGGTGAGGATAATCAGGAACGATGGCAGGATGGTGCCCATGGCGGCGGTGAGGCTGCCGCGGTTACCGCGCAGTTTGTCGCCCACGGCCACGGCGATGTTCACGGCCAGGATGCCGGGCAGCGACTGGGCCACGGCCAGCAGGTCGAGGAATTCGGCCTCGTCAATCCAGTGGTGTTTCTCGACGATTTCGCGCTTGATAATCGAAATCATGGCCCAGCCTCCGCCGAAGGTGAAGGCCCCTATTTTGAAGAAGGTGGCGAACAGCGGCCACAGCGGGCACTTTTGGCGCCCCGGGGCTGTATTGGTATCGGCGCTCATGTCTTTACTGTTTAATAATTACTCAGAATTCAACGACGGTGATGCCGGCGCCGCCCAGCCGCACGTCCTCGTCGGCGAAATGCCGCACCGCGGGCACGGTGGCCAGGTACTGGCGTATGTACTGGCGCAGGGCGCCCGTGCCGGTGCCGTGGAGGATGCGCACGCGCTGCGAGTTGAACTGCACGGCGTCGTCGATGAAATATGTCACGGCCTGGATGGCTTCGTCGACCCTCATCCCGCGCACGTCGATTTCCGGCTTGAAATTCAACTGGCGCTCGCGCGAATCGTCGGCCGTGGCGGCCGATACGAAGGATGCCGCCTTGGCGATTCCCGACGATGCCTTGCGCAGCGTGCGCGACAGACGCTTGATGTCGACCGTCGTGAGCAACTGGCCGAAAACCACCTCGGCCTTCTTGCCCGTAACCGAGCGGATTACGCCCACGGTGCCGTGGCCGTCGAGCAGCACATTGTCACCGGGCTGCAGCGGCCGCTTGTCGTCTGCGGATTCCGAGGTTGCCTGTGGCTCGGCTTTTTTGCGGCGGCGGCTTTTTGACTTGAGCAGGGGATGCTCAGCGCCTTCGGCAGTGATGTCGGCCTTTTCCTGTTCCAGCCGGCGGCGCGCCGCGAGGGTTGCCTCGCGCTCGGCCTGCGAGCGGCGGATGTCCAGGATTGCGCGTTCGATTGCGGCATTGGAGCCTTCTAGAATCTTGCGGGCCTCGTCGCGCGCTTCGGCCAGGATGCGCGAGCGGTTCTCGCGCAGGGTCTCGGCGTCGGCGTCATAGCGTTGCAGGGCGTCCTCGATTTTCTTCTCCTTGGCGCGTATCTGCATGCGCTTGTTCTCCCAGTAGCGGCGGTCGCGTGCAATGTCCAGGAGGTATTTGTCCAGATTAATGTAGTCGCTGCCCACGATTTCGCCGGCGGCGGCGATGATAGACTCGGGAAGGCCCGTCTTGCGGGCAATTTCGATGGCGAATGAACTGCCCGGGTTGCCTATAGACAGCCGGAACAGCGGTTTCATCGCCTGGCGGTCGTAGAGCATTGAACCGTTGACCAGTCCGGCGGTTTCGCCGGCAAACTTTTTCAGATTCTGGAAGTGGGTGGTGACCACGCCCCACATTCCGCGGCTGTTGAACTCGGCCAGAAGGGCCTGGGCGATTGCCCCGCCGATCTGCGGTTCGGTGCCGGCGCCGAATTCGTCGATGAGAATCAGTGTGTCGCTGTTGCCGCGGGCCATGAAGAACTTCATGTTGCGCAGGTGCGAGGAATATGTGCTCAGGTCGTCCTCGATCGACTGGTCGTCGCCGATGTCGATGAATATGTTCTCGAAGATACCGGCATGCGAGTTGTCGTCCAGTGGCGGCAGCAACCCGCATTGCAGCATATACTGCACCACGGCCACGGTCTTGAGCGTCACGGATTTGCCGCCGGCGTTCGGGCCTGAAATCACCAGGATGCGGTTCTCGGGCGTGAGACTGATGTCCAACGGAACCACTTCCTTGCCGTGGCGCATGAGGCTGCGGCGCAGCACGGGGTGGACGGCGCGGTACCATTCCATCATCGGTCCGGGCTGGATGTGGGGCAGGGTGCCTCCGCAGTCGCGTGCGAACGAGGCCGAGGCCTGGATGAAATCGAACTGCGCCAGCAGGTCGTAGCAGTCCAGAATCGTGTTGATTTCCGGGCGTACGGCCGCCGTGAGCGCCACCAGCACCTTCACCACCTCGCGCTGCTCCTCGATCTGGAGTTCGCGCAGGCGGTTGTTGGCCTCCACTACCTCGTCCGGCTCGATGAAGACGGTCTTGCCGGAAGCCGATTCGTCGTGCACGATACCGCGCACACGGCGTTTGTTCATCGGGGCAACGGGCATCACAAGACGGCCGTCGCGCATGGCGGGGGCGGTGTCCGGGTCGAGGATACCGTCGCGGATGCCGTTCGCGATTACGCGCCGCATCGTGGCGGCGATGGTGCCGCCCATGGATTGCAGGCGCCGGCGCACGTCGGCCAGGGCGGCCGAAGCATTGTCCTTCACCTCGCCGCTACGGTCTATGGCGCGGTCGATTTCGCGCGACAGCGCCGGCAGGGCCACAAGGCCGTCGGCCAGGCGGTCGAGGCCCGGGTATTCGGAAGAGCCGTCATCACGGCGGTGACGGTCGAAAAATTTCACGATTGCGGCAATGGATTCCAGCGTGACGGCCAGGTCGACGAATTCGCTGGCCGTAAGGAACGTGCCGTCTGGACGCACCGATTTGAGTCTCAGTGTAATGTCGCGGATCACGGCGCCTGGAAAAGCATCGTCGCCTTCGAGGATGGTCTTCATTTCGGCCACACGACCCAGGCGCGAGGCAACCTCGTCGAACGAGTCGGAAAACTGCATTTCTCCGACCAGGTCGCGGGCCAGTTGCGAGCCGCAGTAGGCGGCAACCATATCGCGCACGGCGTCGAAACCGATTTTTTGTTCTATGCGTTCCGGGTAAGTCATATTTACACTGCAAAGATACGAAATTACCCTACAAACCTCCAAAATGAAATGAAGTCGCGGCCGCCCCCTTAGCGAGAATTTGAAGTGAGGTAAATAGAATTCGGATTAATTATATCCAGTTGTTCTGCAATCGTTTGACTGCAATGGATTCAGTAAGTATACGAATAAATTCCTGTATAGAGTGTTTGCGATATGTGTCTTTTAAGATATGGACGCATCCGGTCATCTGGTTGTCGGGAACATCTATTGGCACAGCCTTTACATCGCTGACTTCGTATATGGAATCCTCGGCAAGTACTGTGACGAGGCATGTCTGGCGCACGAGTCTCAACAACGTGTTGACCTCATTCAGTTCTATTCTTATTTTGAAATTATTGTAATCAGACACTATGCTATCAAATGCATTGCGGGCCTGTAATCCTTTTGAGGGGAGCGCAAGTTCGTATTTTTCAAGTTCGGTTATAGATATTCTCTCCTTTGATGCAAGAGGATGATTGTTACCGACTATCGCCGATAATGTGTTCTGAAACAGAATATGGGATTCGACATCGGGCAAAGGCTGAATAGGTTTGAACGCCAAGACGAAATCTATCTCCCGCTTTGTGAGCAATTCCATCAGTTCGTTCATTTGCTTATAAATGATGTTCAACTTTATTCCCGGATACATTTTCATAAACGAAATGACAGATTCCGTCAGAATGGGACTAAAGGAATGGGTGACCCCGATATTGAGTGTCCCGGTAAGCATTTTCTGCAAATCATGAATACGGTCGGCGCAGGATTCGGCTTCATGGAGCGTCCTCAGTGCGAAAGGCAGCATCAATTCTCCGGCCTCGGTAAGACGGATGGAGTGGCTGTTGCGGATGAATAGTTGTGTTCCGAGTTCATCCTCCAGTTGCCTGACCTGTTGCGAAAGAGAACTTTGTGCTATGTTCAGGCACTTTGCCGCATCAGAGAAGTTCAGAGTCTCGGCGGCTTTGGCGAAATATCTTAACTGTCGTAATTCCATTGGATTGCAAATTTACGTATAAAATGGCTTACCGTGTAGCCGTAAATGAAATTTTTTTGAACAGGAATACCGGCACGGTGGCCCCGACCACCAGGCCTAAGATAATAAATGAGCAAGTCAGTCCATTATATGCAAGCAGGTAAAAATAATGTTCGAATATGTCCTCCCGAGTATGATAAAGACATGACAAAATAGCCTCGATAGTACGATATGCGTAGATACCCGGTATCATCGGCAGCAAAGCCGGAAAGAAACAGACTTCGGCAGGACATTTTATGCGGCCGGCAAACAGCACGGCGAGTACACCGATGGCAAATGACGCCAGGACACTTGCGGGGATGATATGCATTCCTATTAAATCCGGAGTTGTCAGTACATAACGTATGGCATGACCGGCGGCAGCAATCAGCCCGCAGGTCAGATAAGCACGCCGGGGCGTATTGCTGATGCTTGAAAATCCGATGGCGGCTATCGCTGCAAACAATCCGTCTTCAAAAATATTAATCACAATAGCATTCCACATAAACGCTAAAACCATTTTAATCCAAGTATGAGCATGCCTGCACACAGGCCCGCCGACAGACATGCCGTGAGTGCCGCCGCATCAAGAAACCGGCTGAACGCGCACAGATAATGACGGTAAATAATATCGCTGACCGAATTTATATACGGTACTCCGGGAATCAGATACAGAACGCTCGTGCCAAGTGCAATTTCCGGCGTAGAACCAATGTTGAAAATGTGTCCTCCGGCACTAAGCGCGGCTGAAAAGAACGAAGCGCACAGAACCGTGAGCCGTATGTCTCGTTTGTCTTCGAGCATTATCTGTTTAAGACTGTATCCGGCAAGGGTGGATATGAAAACAATGAGCATGGCAATCACGTCGCCGCCGAAAAGACGGCAGAATGATGCGTTGGCAAGGCTCGTGAGAACAAGCACTTCCCATTTGCCGGTAGGCTTTGTTTTCCGTATCCGTTCAAACTGCTCTAAGGCAGCGGACAACACAGTATGCTTGTCAGCGACCTCCCAACTTAGACGGCTCAACTTGGCATTCAGGTTGAAACTGATGCCGCAATTCTCGGTCTTGTATTGGGCAACAACTGCTGATGTCCGGTCCGTTTCCCATACTGAAACCGATACATGCGCAGGCATTATGAATACATCGGAATGCACTCCGAAAGACTTGGCCATCCGTCCGGTGTTTTTCTCAATGCGAATACTT
>CAJJOO010000043.1 GCA_905193395.1 uncultured Porphyromonadaceae bacterium | reverse complement strand
ATGGTCCTCGGTAATCTGGCGCAGTTCGCCGTTGCGGAAGCGGTACATGCGCGAATCACCGGCGTTCACCACATAGTCGCGGTCCTCGTAGGTGAACAGGCCGCAGAGGGTGGTACCCATGTGGGCGAGGCCGGGTTTGAGTTGTTCGCTGAGTATCAGGTTTTGGTGAGTTTCGAGCCATTCGTTCACGGCCACGCGGACCTGGGTGTCGTCGAGTCCGGCCGGAAGATTGAGCAGGAACTGGTCGAACGAGCGGAGGGTCATTTCCGAAGCAATCTCGCCGCCGCCGTAACCGCCCATGCCATCGGCGATGATGGCCGAGAAGCGGGGGCGTTTGTCCATTTTCACCATGGAGCCTTCCTCGCCGTCGCGCACGAACGAACCGAACACAAGGGCCATGTCCTCGTTGTTGCTGCGTTCGCGGCCGACATCGCTGATAACGTCGTATTTTATTTTCATAATAGTTTCGTGGATAAGTTATTCTGCATAGAAATCGTAGGTCTTGCCCACCTTCACCAGGTCGCCGGTCTTGAAGGGCATGGGCTGGTGGGGATAGCAGGGCATGCCGTTGACGGTGGTGCCGTTGGTCGAGCCAAGGTCGGTGATGGTCCACGACGAGCCGTTGAAATCGAGCCGTGCGTGCTGGCCGGAGATGAAGTTGAGGGTGCTGAGTTGGGCGATGTAGTTGCCGGTCTTGCGTCCTATAATGGCGCCGTTCTGCAAGGGCAGCACGATGCCCATTGCTCGGCACGAGAGCCGCTGGGGCATGCCGGCCGCTGCACCTGCACCGCCGGCAAACGATGTGCCGCCGGCCGGAGCGCCTGCGGCGGGGTTACTTATGGGGCCGCCATAGGCCGGAGCGCCCGCGGCAGGGTTGCTGACAGGACGGCCATAGACGGGGGCGCCCGCTGCCGGGTTGCTGATGGGACCGCCAAAGGCCGGAGCGCCTGCGGCAGGATTGCTGACAGGAGCGCCTACAAAGCCTGGAGACGCGGACGGAGCGGGACCGCCGGGAGCACCAACAAAGCCTGAAGACGCGGACGGAGCGGGACCGCCGGGAACACCAACAAAGCGTGGAGATGCGGATGGAGCGGGATTGCCGGGAGCGCCTACAAAGGACGAGCCGTCCATTCCGGGAATTCTTCCGGCTGCAGGGTCGCTCGGAGCGGGATTAGACACCGGAGCTGCACCGGGAGCGCCCGCGCCGGCCTGAACGGGCTGGCCGGTCGAGGCATAGACGCCGCCTTTGCCGCAGGTGGCGCAGAAATTGCCTTTCAGGAAGTTGCCGCACTGCGGGCACTTGACCAGTTGCTTGCCGCACTGGTCGCAGTACCAACTGTCCGACTCTATATCGGCCCCGCAGTGGGGGCATGGTTTGGTTGTAGCCATAATTGTCTGTTATGATTTTGACATGTGGGGCGCGAATCAGTCGACCTGCATGTCTTCGGGTTCGATGATATAGTAACGGTCGCGGGTGAATTCGGGCAATTTCATTTCTGCGCGCAGGCGGCGGCCCTGGTTCAGCAGGACTTTGTCGACGAAGTTGCGGGCTTCGCGTGCGTTTGCGAAATTGCGGCTCTTGTGGGCCACTAGGCGTGCGAAATGGTTCAGCATGGCCAGCCGGGCGGCATCCGTGACGCGCAGATTGCGCTTTTTGAGGATGTTGCCGGCGATGTTGGTCAGTTGCTCGGCGTTGTAGTCGTCGAACATGATGGTCTGCGTGAAGCGCGAGGCCAGACCCGAGTTGCTGTCGAGCCACTCGCGCATCTCCTTGGGATATCCGGCAGCGATGGTAATGAACTTGTTCTTGTAGTTCTCCATCACCTGCAGAATCTCGGCCACGGCTTCCTGACCGAAGCCCACTTCGCCGTCGCCCTGGGTGATTGAATAGGCCTCGTCGATGAACACCACGCCGCCCATTCCGCGCATCATCGCGGCGTGGGCCTTGGGCGAGGTCTGCCCGACAAAGGGCGCCTTGAGGTCCTTGGCAGAGAGTTCGATGACCTTGTTCGACGGCAGCAGTCCCAGCGAATAGAAGATGTTGCCCATGATTCGGGCCACGGTGGTCTTGCCTGTACCGGGGTTGCCCAGGAACATATAATGGTCGAGGTTGATGGAGGCTTTTTCACCTGAGTCTGCGGCGCGTGCCTGCATGGCCATCAGGGTATCGGCCAGGTCGCGGACGGCGGTCTTTACGCCGTCGAGGCCTTCCAGATGGTCCAGTTGCGACATGATTTCGTCGATATCCAGTTTCTTGGGCGCGTCGTAGGGGATGTCGGCCACGTCGATAGTGGTGAGTTTCTCCACGGGGTCGGAGGGGTCTACGTTGCTGAAATGGCGGGCCTTGGTCTGGTCGAACAGTTTGATGATGGTGCCGGCGTTGCCGAATTTTTCGTCCTTGGCGGTCACCATTTCCTCGATTTTCAGGCGGGCCAGTTTCTCGGCTTCGGGGGTGATGTTCAGTTTCGACTTCTTCACCTGCTGCATGAAGATGGTGGCGAGGTCGTCGGCGCTGTAATCGGGGATATGGATGCGGTGGGTGAAGCGGCGTTCCAGGCCCTGGTTGGCGTTGCGGATGAATTCGTCGATTTCGGTCTTGTAACCGGCGATTACGGTGATGAACTGGCCGGCGCGTTCGCTCATGCAGGTCATCAGGGCGGCCACGGCTTCGGTTCCGGCGGCGTCGACGGTACCGGGAGCGGTGACGGGCAGCAGGTTGTATGCCTCGTCGATGAACAGGATACCGCCCATGGCGTCGTCAACGGCCTGGGTCATGTTGCGTCCGGCCGATTTGGCGTAACTGTCGAAGATGTCCTCGCTCTTTTTCACCACCACGCGGTCGGTGGGGATGACGCCGATGGCCTTGAACACCTCGCCCAGGCGCTTGGCCACGGTGGTCTTGCCGGTGCCGGGGTTGCCGGTGAGGATTATGTGGATATTGGTCACGGAGGCCTCGCCCAGTCCCAGTTCCACCAGTCGCTGCTGCATCTGCACGCTCTTGGCGATGGCCTGAATCTGCTCTTTGACCTCGCTCATGCCCACGAGGTCGTCGAGCGAGGCGAGGATATCGTCCACGCCCTTCTTGTTCTGTTCCTCGATGTCGGCCATGATCATCACGTTCTCCTGGCCGGGCTGGAGGGTGCCTTCGGCGCGGGCCTTCTTGATACGCATGGTCATGCGCTCGCGGGCGGCGGTGAGGGTGTCGCGCACGGTACCGGCGTTGCCGAAACGCTGTCCGCGGCCGCGCTGGTAGAGTTTGTCGAAGAAGGCGCCGATCTGCGTCTCGACGTCGGGGCCGAGGACCACGGGGTCGTTGCCGCCGGTGGCCATGTTGCGGAATATCCGGGTGAGTTCCGGACCGGTGTAGTCGCGGAATTCTATTTTCTTGTCGAAGCGGCGCTGCAGGCCGGCGTTGGTGCCCATGAAGCGCTGCATCTCGACGGGATAGCCGGCCAGGAGGCACACGAAGCGGCCGCGATTGTCCTCGCAGTCTTTCAGCAGGGTGTCGACGGCCTGCTGTCCGTAACTGTCGTCCTTGCCCGAGCAGAGGTTATATGCCTCGTCGATGAACAGCACGCCGCCCATGGCGTCGTTCACAGCCTGGCGCACCAGTTTGGGCGTCTTGCCCACGTATTCCGAGACAAGCGAGCCGCGGTCGGCCTCCACGAGGTGGCCGCTGGGCAGTGCGCCCATGGCGCTGAGGGCCTCGGCGAAGAGGCGTGCCATGGTGGTCTTGCCGGTACCGGGATTGCCGACGAACACGAAATGGCTCTTGACGCTGCCCACGGGGTCGAGGCCGCGAGCGCGGGCATCCTCGACGGTGGTTGCGATGGCGCGGATCTGATTCTTGATGTCCTCCACGCCCACGAATTTGTCGAATTCCTTCATCTCCTCGTCCAGGGTCTTGGGAATGAACTCTTTGCCCTCGATCATGGCGGGGGTGACGGGGGCGCCGGGAGCGTCGCTCACGTTGGCGGGCTTGGAAATCACCTCGTAGGCGATGCGTGAGGCGGCGTGGCCGAAGTCAAACTTGTTCGGGTCGCGGCGCTTGGTGTATGTGAGCACGCGGCCCACCTTGGCGCGTGTTTCCGCGGGCATGGTGCGTCCCAGACGGGCGAACTCGGCGCTGCATATTTCGGCCAGGTCGTCGATGGTGGGCTTGGGAATCTCCAGGATTTCCTGCACCATGGCGCGGGCGGCGGTGTTTTCCTCGAAGAACTTCTGCAATTCCTCGTCGCCGACGAAAATCACCACGGGTTTGTCGGGGTCGTCGCACCAGTCCTTGCACTTCTGCAGCACCTTATCGAGTTCGGTGACGGAATCGGCACGTGTGCCGGGGGTGAGTTGCTGTGCGTTGTCGATGATGAGGACGTTACCGCCCACACCCTTTATATTGTCGTCGAGTTTCTCGACGAATTTGGCATAGTCGGCGCTCTTCACCTCTTTCGGTGTGGGCGACTTGATGATGCCGGCCTTGAAGAGTTCGTTGGCTATGGCTTCGGCCACATAACTCTTGCCGACGCCCGAAACGCCGGTGATGGCAAAGCACAGGCGGGCGCGCATGTCGATGCCGCGCTGTTTGCCCTGGGCCGAGATGGCCTTGGCGCTGTCGAGGATACGGCGCAGACGTGCCGTGACCTCGCCCTTGCCTATGAGGCCGTCGAAGGCAGGGGCGCCGTTGGCGCTCCCGGCCAGCAGTTTGCCGCACCATTTGCAGTATTTGGCTTTGGCGCGGTTTTCCTTATTACATTCGGGACAGTTCATATCGGGTTATTTATAGAATTCAAAGGTATGACGGGTGCCCTGCGAAGGGTTGTAGTATTCGCCGCTGATGGTGATTGTGGAGCCGTCGGAAGTGACGGTGGCGTTGTAGGTCTTGTTGGTGCCGTCGACGGTCATTTCCAGTTTGCCGTCGGAGGCGCTGTACTCGCCGCTCACATGCTGGGTCATGGGCGTGGTGTACTGGATAACGACCTGGCCGTTCGCATAGAAGTTGTCCATCGTCAGATTCATCGTGGCTTCGCGGCCGTGGAAAGTGCCGGTGTATTGTCCTGCTAACTTGGAGGAGGGAGGATAGAATATCGCGGATTGCTCAATCTTCTCCTCCTTGTCGATGGAGTTGTTGATGAGAATTCCGAGGCCCAGGGTGGCGGCGGCAAGGACCACCATGCCGACGGCGGCCTTCGTTACCGACGAACGCTGCGAGCGGGCCTGGTCGGCCGACTGGCGGAAGATGTCGGAGGGATCGGCGGACGACGAGCCGAACACGCGGGTCGACGTTCCGAGACCGCTGCACACCAGATAGAGCATGGCCTGGTCGTAGAGCGAGTCGTACCGCGACTTGCTTGGAATCAGTTTGTCGCTGGACACGTTCATCATGATTACTATGAGGGTGATGGCCAGACCGATTACGAATACCGCCACGATGAAGGGCGCTATTGATGCCAGCAGCCCGAACAGCCATTTCGGTATCCAGTAGCCGGCCAGACCGCCCAGGACGGCGCCGACGATACCGCCGGCCAGACCGGCCAGGGCGCCGATGACGGCCAGGATAACTGCCACCACGTTGCCCACAGCGTTGAAAGCGTTCTCCAGGGTCGAGGCGCCGGTGGTGAAGGAGATATAGAGCATCCATGCCAGCACGGCCACCATGGGGATAAGGCACAGTACCATCGTCAGCACGCGGGTGCGGCGCAGCGAGGCCCAGGCGCGGTTGCGGTTGTCGATGATGTCGGTCACGCGCTGCCGTTCCGAGGCCGACGAGTCCATCGAGTAGGCGTTCGGGATGTAGGCCTCGAGGAAGTCGTAGTAACTCTTCAGGACGCTGAACGAGAACGAGCCGCCCTTGCGTTCCTGGAAGAACAGCGAGGCCAGGGCCGACAGCGTGATGCTGTTGTTCTTGCGCTCGGTCAGGGTCAGGCGCTTGATGCCGTCGAGGTCGTAGGCCCACTTGCTGCCGATTTTCACGCCGGGTCGGGCGCCCAGGTAGTCCACCACCTTGAAGCGGGCGATGATGTCGTTGTATGGCGCCGACTTGTGGGCGTTGATATTGGCGTTGATGTCGATGATTTTCTTGATACCGTCGGCATAGGCGCTCATCTTGCGGGCACGGAGGTACTGGTCCAGGCGCGAGCCGCTGAAACTGCCCGTTTTCAGGTCGGACAGGAAGGTGATGCGGCCGGGGTTCGGCTCGTTGTTGAGGGCGCGGTTGATGGCCTGGCCAATCTGGGGCGCGGTGCCGATGAAATCGGCGCTCTTGGAGTCGGTCACGCCGTTGATGCCCATTTCGGGGAAGATGGAGTAGAGCAGGAACCAGCCGTTGTTAGGGGCGCTGGTGCCCAGTTGCTTCACCAGTTGTTCCAGCAGGGCGCCGCGGCGGCCGTCGGACTGGTTGGGACGCAGTGTGAGCCAGGTGATGAAATCGTTCTCGCACAGCAGTTTCAGGGCGTCCTCGTGGATGCCGTGTGTGCGGACGGTTGCCAGCAGCGTGGCCACATCCTTCTGGTTGTACCATTTGCCGTCGTCGGCATATTTGACCACGTATGGCTTGGTGGGATCCAGACGGTAGATCAGTTCGTAGGTCCACACGTTGGTGCGCTTGGCGATTTTGGCGGGATATTCGTTGGCCACCTTTGCCCAGTCGGCGTCGTTCCACGAGCGCATGTACTGCCACAGCATGTGGCTGGGTTCGGCCAGGTCCTTCTTGTACGTTCCCAGATTGTTCCACAGTTCGTCGGCGATTTCCGTCACGTCGTAGCAGGCATTGCCTTTCATGCCGTAGTAGGGCATCTCGGGGTCAAGCGTGAGGCACAGGGCGTAGAGTTCGTTCAGACCGTTCGAGGCTATGCGTGCCGGGAATGTCTGGGCCAGTTTGGCGGCGAAAGGGCCCAGGGCGGCCAGGTGTGTCCACACCATGTGGTCGCTGTTGCCCAGGTCACTCTTGTAGGCGTCGCGGCGGTTCCATAGGGCGCCCGACAGGTCCTTGTAGTCCTTCACGGTCTTGCCGTCGAGGCTCAGGGGCAGGCGCGGGTTGAGCAGACGGCACAGGGCGAACACGCCGTGGATGCCGCTGCGCTTCACCATGGGCTGGAATTTGCCCATGGCCTGTTTCAGTTTGTCGTCGCCGCGCATCGATATGTAGGCCCACAGGCGCGCCGACTTCTCTTTCAGTTTGGCGGCGTAGGTCTGGCCGTTGTTCCATACCTCGTCGGCTATATCCTTGACCGTGGCGCACTTGTTGCCTTTCAGACCGATAAAGGGCATCGAGGGGTCCAGCAGCAGGGCGGCCGCGAAAACGCCGGTTTCCTGCTCGCCCGCGCCGGGATAGATGCGCTGGACTATCTCGTCGACGTCGCCGCTCAGTTTCGTGCGGCCCACGCGCTCCAGGGCACGGACTATGGTGCCGCGGTACAGCAGTTTGGCGGCGTAGGGGATGTCGGCCATCATCATCGCGGCCAGTTCGGCCGGCGAGGTGGCCACCTGCTTGGTCTCCTCGTTGAAGACTATGCGGAATGTGCCGCCGGCATCGGCGGCGGCCGCCTGCTGCGAGGCCTCGGTCACCAGGGTCTCGCCCTTGAACCAGCGCTGGAAGTCGGCGAAGCCCGCGCGGCGGTCGGGGTCGAAACGCAGCATCGCCGCCATCAGCGACTTGGAATATTCGCTCAGTTTGATCATCGAGCCGAACTCCTTCATCAGCGAGTCCTTGCGCTTGAAGTTGTTCAGTTCCTTGTCGCTGCATATCGCCGTGAAATTCTTCACGCCGATACACATGGCCAGCAGCGTCAGGCCCATGGAATAGTAGTCGGTGGGGAAGCCGACGTCGACGGTCACGTTGTCGCTCGAGAAGCATGCTTCGGGCGAGGCATAGCGGCCCGTCTTTCCCAGGTCGGCCGATATGGTCTTGCGGCCGCCCATCATGCGGCCGATGCCGAAGTCGGTTACAATCACCTGGGTCTTCTCGGGATTGGTGCAGAGGAAGTTTTCGGGCTTGATGTCGCGGTGGATGAAGCCCAGGTCGTGGCACTGCTTGATGCAGAACGCCATGTATTTGGCCAGTTGCTTGAACTGCTCGTCGTTGGTGATGCGCACGTCGGCCAGAGAACCGTAGGCCACATAGTCCATCAGTTCGTAGTAGTGTACCTGGCCGGGGTGCTGTGGGTCGGCCCATACGCCGTGTTCGCGCAGATAGACCATGAAGCCGCCCTTGGCGCTCTGCACGGCGTCGAGAATCGACGTGTCGGGCGTGTGGCCGGCGATATAGAGTTTCAGCACGAACTTGTTTCCGCCGTTTTCCACCAGAAATACGCGGCCTTCGCCCGAAGGCTTGCCCAGCGTGCCGCTGACGGTGAAACGGCGTCCGTTGATTATATATTCATTGTATACGGGAATCAGCGACACCGCGCCGGCAGCATGTGTGCCCCCGCCGGCCACGCCGGTATCGCCGCCGCCTGCCACGGCAGTGCCACTGCCGCCGGCAACGGATGTACCGCCTGCGACAGAGGTTCCGCCTGCTACGGATGTACCGCCTGCGACTGAGGTTCCACCTGCTACGGATGTACCACCTGCCACGGCAGTTCCGCCACCGGCGGGTCCGCCTTCGGGGGCGATTGAGGTTTGAGAGAGAATTCTATTCATAATTGCTTTGGTATGAA